>NZ_JAGQCO010000055.1:0-13516 GCF_024346235.1 Cyanobium sp. BA5m-21 | reverse complement strand
TGCCATCGCCCTGGTGACCGCCCTGCTGCTGGAGTGGGGCCTGATCGTCGCTGACACGGCAGGTGTGTCCTGATGACAGCGGCTGCAATTTCAGCTTCTTAGCCCCTCGTCATCACTGATCGCCATCGCCACCACGCGCACTGAGCAGGCCGCTGCGATCTCAGCCCAACGTTCTGGTGTGAGCCCCAACTGCTTGGGGATCTGATCTGCGGGTATGCCCTGCCGCAGCAACTTCTGCCCCCTGGCATGCAGCTCCCGCCAGCGGCCCGGCACCGAAATCAGAAACCCCTTATCGCGCAGGTAGTGGGTGATTTCGCCGTTCACGAATGGTCTGGCGTAGGCGATGAAGTTGGAGCTGCTGCGGTTCACCCGCTTGCAGTCGTAGCGGCGTGAGGCCTTGATCAGCCCAATTGCTGCCAGCTGCTCGAGGTCTTCTTTGGGATGGCCGGTGCGGCGGGCGTAGTTGGCCGCCACCTTGGCCGCAAAGTGCAGATGCTCAACCACCAGAGCATCAGCAGCGCCGTGGGGCGAACGGCAGGGTCGCTGGCGGCAGTGGTTTTGGGAGGTAGGGCTCATGGCAGGGCGGCAGTGAGGGATCGGGGGCTATGCCCCCCTCAGCGGGAGAAGAGCAACGGTCTTGCGGCAGTGCTGCCGCTGCCTCGCCAGTGCTGGTTTTGCAGCCAGGTCACCCCCTGACAGAAGGCATCCACCAGGTCGTCATGGGCGGCGTTGGGAAAACCCAGCAGCTCAGTGATCAAGTCGTCGTTGCCAGGGCAGAAGCCCAGTTGGCCGGCCTCAAGCAAGGGCGCGACGGCATGGGCGCGGCTGACCTTGCTGCCTGCTGGCCGCACTGCAATCAGTCCAGGTATCTGGCGCTGGAGCAGCTGACATACCGCCGGGCCATTGGCGGCGTCTTCAACCAGCACGGCATCAGGCGTCAGCCCCCGCTGGTTGAGATCAGCAAGGGTGTGGGTGAGGAACTTCACCACCCCCGGCAGATCGAGGCGCTGGTGCTGGCTCCACAGCACGGTGATCGCACCACCTGCGGCCTCTTCTGCCGCCGGACTAGTTGGCACGTGCGTACGGGATGACGCTTTAGGTGGCAGCAGTGCCGCGCTGCGGTGCAGCTGCAGGCCCTGGGCCAAGCCGTCTACGGCTGGATGACGACTGGTGCAGTCGCTGTGGAGCCCCAGCAGCACAAAGCCGCAGTAGTCGTTCCCGTCCCCTCCCTTGAAGCTCAGATCGCAGCTGAGCACCAAGGGGGAGAAGGTCTGCTGGCCCTTGGCGCGGCGCAGCCACTGCCGCTGGAACAGCAGACCTTCCGCTGGAGAAGGCCGCTGCTGGTAGAGAGCGTTCCACCAGTAGCTGCCGGCGCGGATCCTGATCTGCTCCAGCTCAGCCAGGGGAAACCGCTCGGGGCAAAGGGGCTCCCCGGGTTGGCGCCAGTCCGGCTCGAGCGTGCAGGTGGCGGCGAAGTGGAGCTGCTGCTCGGGCGGCTCGCAGGTGGCCGGCAGGTTGAGCAAATGCCAGTGCTGCGGGGCGTCGCCGCTTTCCTGTTCCAGCAGCCAGCCGATCAGGTCGTCCTGATGCCAGCGGGTCAGCACCACCACCTGGGCGGCTCCGGCATTGCCGTTCACCCCTGGTTCAGATCTGGTTAGCCAGACGGATTGGAACCACTCGATCAGTTTTTGGCGTTGAGCTGCGGAGTTGGCATCTTCTGGGCCCTTGTAGGGGTCATCAATGATCCCGAGGGCATAGCCCTTGCCCGTAAATGGTCCCCGAACGCCAGCAGCAATGCAGCCGCCGCGATCAGGGGTGAGCCAGTTACCAACGGCGGTGGAGTCCTTGGAGAGGGGATTACCAACCGCGCGGTAGTAGTGCCTCGCTTCTCGGCTATGGGCATAGGCCAGCTCGGCTGAATAGGAAGCAATGGCGCAGAAGCGTGTTGGGTAGCGGCTCACCCAGTAGGCGGGAAACAGCTTGGAAACCAGAAGCGATTTCCCCAAGCGCGGCGGGCAGCAGACGATCAGGCGGTTGAGCTGGCCATCGGCCACCCGCTGCAGCAAGGCGATCAGTCGCTCGGCCCAGGTGTGGAAGGCGTAGCTCGGGTAAGCCTCGCTGATGAAGTTGCGAAACAGGCCTGGGGCGGCCTCCTTCGCAGTGAACCGGGAGGGATCGGGGGCACCAAGTAGGCCCCAATCGGCCCAGAGATCAGATCCCGGATCCAGCAGCAGGCCGGCCATCAGCTTCTGCCCCCTGGCGCCTGCCCGTCTGGTGCCTTGAGGGGAGCGCGCAGCAAGCCGCCGATCTCGGCGATGACCCGGAAGGCGCCAACAGCTGCTGAAAACTGCTCAGCATCCATGGCCCGGCGAGCGCAGTCATTGAGGGCAAAGATCTGCTCGGCCTGGTGCCGGCGGCGATCGGAGATCAGCTCCTCGACCATCCGCTCGCGGGCGAGGTTGAGGTAGCGATTGATCGTCTGGCTGTTGGTCACCCCCCAGCTTTCACGAGCTTTTTCGTAGATCAGCGCCAGAGGAATGCGCTGGGCGATCCACAACTGCCCCTCAGCCACGCGGCGCTCCACCTCCAGTCGTGACGGCCGGGGCGGTGGCTGGGCCGCATGTCCCTTGGTGCGACGCGGTGGGTTGGCATGCCCGATCGGCCGGGCGGGATCGGTAGGTTCGTAGATGGGCTGGCCGTTGTCGTCCTCCGCGCTGGCGGCAGCGCGCAGCTCCTCCACCGGATCAGCAGCGCTGCAGTTGTGGGCGCGCGTCGGCATCAGCTCAGAACGGCAGAGGCTGGGTCTTCGGGGGGCGGATGGTCCAGAAGGGCTTGCCGCGCTTCTCCGTGGCGCTGCCCTGCTGGATCGCCGCTTCCTTGGCGGACTTGAGCTGCTGCTCGATCTGCTGCACCACCGGTGGGAACTCGTAGCTCAGGCGCCCGGTGCTGTGGGCAAAGGCCCAGTCGTTGTGGGAGAAAGACGGATCCAGCTGGCCGGTGGCCATCGCCGTGTTGAGGGCCTCCAGGAGCGGCTCGAGCTGCTGATCCAGCTCCTTCTGTTGCGCCTTGATCGCGGTGACCGCGTCCAGCAGATCATCGAGATCAGCCTCAGTTACCGCACCGGCGACTGGAGCTTGGGGAGCAGCAACAAGCAGGAGGTCCGCCATCGAGGAACATCAGAACAGTTGCCCGGATGATTCCGAGCCCGCTGAGTCTAGCGGCCAGCATCTACAAGCCAGTTTGCTGAGCTGGCTCTCGTTGATCCTTGCTCTCAGAAGGGCCTGTGAGTGGAGCAGTAGCGGCTCCAGGCGGCGGCCCAGGCGCTCAGGCACTTCTCACGGCTGTAGAAGGTGCTGCAAAAGGCCTCGCCGGGCTTGCTCCAGATCGTCTGGCCCAGCTCGTAGTGATTGCCCTGGGAAGCTTCCAGCACCATGTAGCCGCCCAGCTGGGCGGCGGTGGAGTAGGGCCGGCCGTGGGCCGAGAGGGTCTTGAGGTCGTAAAGCACCCGCACCTCGTGGCCACGGCGCTCACTCAGGGCCCGTGAGACATAGGCGCCGTCAAAGGCCCCCGCCACGTTGCGAATGAGGCAGCAGCTGAGCCGTTCGCTGGCGATCACCTGCACCTCGTCCCAAAGCGGCAGCTGCAGCAGCGGCAGGATCCAGTCCCGGTACTGGTGGTGCCCGCACAGGGTCTCGGCGTCCAGCAGAGCTTCTCTGGTGCTCTTGCCCGCCAAGAAGCGGGCCTGGCTGTAGTACTCAAGGGCTGCGTGCACGGTGGTGCCGCGCGGCTCCCAGATCGACCGCTTGGCCTCGATCGAGCGCTTGGCGTAGTCGCTCAGGCCATGGGCCAGCACGCCGGTGATCGACACCGGGAACAGGTGATCGCCGAGCCAGTACCGGTGAGCTGCCTCATCCCGCCAAAGGCCGGGGATGGGGTCAAGCCAGGTGGAGGTGGTGGTGGTCATGGCCGTTTCAGTTGTGACGCGGCGTGACGATGGGCGTAACAGCCGAGATCGCCTGCCTGTAGTGGCTTCTGGGGGTGCCTGTAACGATGTAACCCTTTTTCAGATATAGAGGCATTAGCAAGCAGCAGCGTCTGGTTGAGAAGGTGTCAATTCGTCTTTGAATTCATAGGGGGCTCTATGTGATCCCTGAGGCGTTACATCGTTACGGATGCACAGATCGCTAGCGGTGCATGGGATCTGGGCGTTACCGCTGCTGTTATGTCTGGCCGTTTTGTAACGGCAGCTGGTTACAGCACGCTCAGGGGAATGGCGACTGCACGGCTGACCATGCCGGCGCCACAGAAGCGCACCGGTCCTGCCCGTTGCGCACCGCCCAAGCGCAACAGCACCACAGGCCAGCTGTTCTGCCAGGCGGTATCGACGAGGAAGTGCTCAATTGCCTTGGCGGTGTTACTCACCAGCAGGCGGTCCTGATCCACCCGCAGTCCATGGCGCCCCAGGGTCTGGGTGGCCAAGCCCGCGCTGACATCGAGGCAGGTGTTGTGGCAGGCGGCCAGCTCCACCAGTTCACCGATCGTGCGGGTGACGGGCTTGTCGTCGGTCTCCACCCGCACCTGGCGCTGCAGAATCGTCTGGATGCAGCGGGCCTCGTCTGGCACTTCGGTGCTCTGGCTGTAGCTCTCCCAGTCGTGGCAGGCAATGCAGTGCTCGGCCTCCTCCTGGGTGGGGACGGAATCACTGAGCAGCGACCAGGCGCCGGCCATCAAGGTGCCGTACTGATCACCCAGGCGCTGGGAGTCGAAGTGGCGTGCGGCGGCAGAGGAGAAGACCACCACCGATTGGCGGATCACCGGGATCAGCGAAACGGTGCGAGCGATCAGCCGCCGCGCCAGCTCAGGGGTGACGTGGTGCTCGAGATCGCGATCGAGATTCTGCCAATGGGCTTCTCGCTCCTCCTTGCCCATCTCGTTGGGGCTGCGCAGGGTGAGCTGCGCGAAGCGGCTCTTGTCCGCCCCCTGCTTGAGGGCGGTGGCGATCGATGACATCAGAAACATCGAGCGCACCCGGAAGCGGCTGACATCCCCACTAGGGGAGCCCTTGAGCATCTCGGCGCTGCTCTCGCTGCTGGCAACCCGTGCCAGCGAGAGGATCGCCTGCATCCGCTGCTGGTCGCCCTTCTCGTTGCTCTCGGCCTCATCAAAGACCACCGGAACGGCATCCGAGCAGATGGTCTGACGCAGGCCCGCCTCGGTCGTGGCGCCCACTACCACCAGGCTCAGATCGCCGAGCAGCGGTGCCACGAAGCGATCGAGGATCTGGCTCTTGCCCGATCCGGCGCCGGCAGTGAGCCAGATATGGGGCCGCCAGCGCAGGGCGCCGCAGATCGGAGCCAGCACCACCCAGCCGAGCAGGAGGGTGCCTGAGGCCGGCACCTCCCAGCGGAAGCGGTTGGCGATGCCCACGATCATTCCGGCCTCCGCCACGCTCAGGGGCTCCACTCCGCAGGGGCCCTCCAGGCGCTTGAGCCGCTGATAAATGAACCGTGAGCGAAAGGGCCTGGTGATCGGGTGCTCACCCTCAGGAGTGATCAGGCGATCGCCCAGGTGCAGCACGGTGCGGCCCTCATCCCACCAGGCCCCGCGGCCGCGGATGCGCTCCACCGCAAAGATCCCCATCGCGGCGGAGCTCTTGTGCAGATCGCTGGCCGCCGCCGGCCAGTTCACCCCGGTGCGGCTGGGGTAGAGGCTTTCCCAGTACTCCAGCGGCGCCAACGCCACCAGGTGGGTGGCGGTGTGGCAGCCGCGGGGAAGCCGGATCACCTGGCCGGTGCTGGCGGGCTGGTAGAAGTTCGCGTCGGCGTCGTAGCCAAGGCAGAGGAAGGGTGCTGCCGGCCTGGAGGCCGCTGCAGGGGCAGGCGGTGGTGGGGCACCATCGCCGCTGCCGCCATCGCATCGGGCATCAGGCGCCGTCCATGGCTGAACCGCTTTGGCTAGCTGACGTGCGGCCTGCCGAGGCGTCCAGTCGGCGTCGGCCAGGTCCCAGCCTTGCGGCAGGTCCGACGGCAGAGCCACCAGTTGCAGCTGGCAGTCGAGGGGATGCAGCAGGGCGGTCAGGTTCTCCATTGCCGCTAGGCCGTCGGCATCGGCATCGGGCCAGAGCGTCACCGAGCGGCCGGCCAACGGCGTCCAGTCCGCCTTGGCGATCGCCTTGGATCCATTGGCCCAGCTCAGCACCACGTGCTGCGGGAACAGACGGGTAGCCGCATCGGCGGTTCCTTCTCCTTCCACCACCAGCACGGGCGCTTCTGGTCGTTGGCCCAGGCCCGGCAGGCCGTAGAGCGGACGCGGTGCGGGCCAGTCGCAGGAGAAGGCATCGCGGCGGCTGGGGCGATGCCAGTCCCCATCCAGCCAGACGCGATGCAGGAAGGCCTTGCCGCCGCTGCGCAGCCGGATCCGCTGGATCCAGAACAGCACCTCCCCGGCGCCGTTGCGGTAAGCCCATTGGGCGGTGGCGCCGCGGTTCAACGGGGGCGGTGGGGCATCGGCAGGGGGCTTCTCGGGCATGCGCCAGGGCTTGCCGTTGCGATTGCAGCTCTGGCTGGGAATGCTGGCGTTGTCGTCAGGCACCAGACCAAGGAAGCCCTCCACCTGCCGGGCGGCCCCCACAAAACTCCAGCCCTGCCGACGCATGAGCAGGTCGATGCCGGAGCCGGCACCACCGCGCTGGTCCTTGCCGCCGCACTGATTGCAGAACCAGGAGCCGCTGCCGTCTTTGTCGTCAAAGCGGTAGCGATCCGTGCCGCCGCAGAGTGGGCAGGGCTGATGGCGATCGCTCAGCTCCGCGTCGCTCAGCCCTGCTAGTGCCGCAAGGATCTCCGGCCAGCGGCCCCGAGCCGCAGCAATGGCATCGGCCATGGGATGTCGCTCACCAGCCCTGGCTGGCAAGCGCCTGATTACCCGTAGAGCCGCGATCAGGCGCGGGAACCAGGGACTCACGGTGGATCACAGCGTCGAGCACCTGGCGCAGGGCGGCTGAGCGACTCAGGGAGCCGTGCCGACGCCGCGCATCAAGCCAGGCCAGTTGCTCTTGGGTGATCGAGACACTCACCGGCAGGGCGTAGTCAGACATGGGAACTCCGCTCGTGAACTACAGCCTAATGCTTTAGGCCAGCTCTCGCTAGGCTGAGCCAAAGAAGGATAGAGGCTAGTCACTGTCCTGATCGCCTGTAATCCCAGTGGCCCCGATCGTCCTGCGCGACTACCAGCAGCAACTGCTGGCCGATCTCCGCGCCGCCCTCAAGCTCCACCGCCGGGTCTGTGCGGTCATGCCCACCGGTGCGGGCAAGGGCCAGACCATCGGCGCCATCGCCCGCGGCGCGGCCAGCAAGGGCCGGCGGGTGCTGGTGCTTGCCCATCGGGCTGAGCTGATCGAGCAGCTCACCGGCACAGTGCGGGCCTGGGGCCTGGAGCCCGATGTGATCGCCCCCGGCCACCGGATCCAGGGGCGGCAGGTGGCGGTGGGCTCGGTGCAGACCGTGGTCCGGCGGCTAAAAGCCCTGCCGGCGCCGGATCTGATCATTCAGGACGAGGCCCACCACCTGGTGGCAGGCAACGTCTGGGGCCGGATCATCGAGGCCTGGCCAGGCGCCCATCTGATCGGAAAGACCGCCACCCCCGAACGCCTCGACGGCAAAGGGTTGGGCGTAGAGGCCGGCGGCTACTTCGAGGCCCTAGTGCTCGGGCCCTCAGCGGCCTGGCTGGTCGAACAGGGCTGGCTGGCCCGGCCCAAGGTGTTCTCCTGGCCAGGGGCGCGCAACAGCAAACTGCGGCGCCGGCATATGGGCGAGTTCGACCTGGAGCAGGCGGCACGCGCCTTTGGGGATCGGGCCGCCATTGGCGATGCGGTGTCGCACTACCGCCGCCGGCTCTACCCCGGCACGGCAATTGTTTTTTGCTGCACCATCGAGCACGCCGAACAGATTGCCGCGACCTTCCGCAGTGCGGGAATTCGGGCCGCCTCGGTGAGTGGCAGCACCCCGACCGAAGAGCGCAAACGCCTGATCGCCGGGCTCGGCACCGGCGATGTGGAGGTGCTCAGCAGCTGCATGATCATTTCTGAGGGCACCGACATCCCTTCAGTGGGTGGCGCGATCCTGATGCGTCCCACCGCTTCCCTGAGCCTCTACCTGCAGATGGTCGGCCGGGCCCTGCGGCCCGCAGCTGGGAAGCAGGAGGCCGTGATCCTTGATCACGTCGGCAATGCCCATCGCCACGGCCTGCCGACCGATGAACGCGAGTGGAACCTGGCCGGCCGCCGCCGGCGTGAGGGTGTCTCGATTCCGATCAAGGACTGCCCGCACTGCTTCTGCAGCTGCCCCAGCGCGGTACAGGTCTGCCCTGACTGCGGCCATCTGTTCCTGGCTGACGAACGAGATGAGCAGCGCCGCGGACTCCAGCAGATTGAGGGTGAACTAGTTGAAGTCACGGGCGCAGCCCGCCACCGGCCCAAACCCAAGCCCAACCAGCAGCAGAGGCCCCGGCGCACGCACCCGGCAGCTGGCTGCCGGACCTTCGAGCAGCTGCTGGAGCGGGAGCAAGAGCGGGGCTACAAGCAGGGCTGGGCCAGGTATGTCTGGGCTGCCAGGCAGCGCAGCGCTTAATGCCTGACTGGCTTGCCGCCTGCTCCCAGGAGTTCAGCCTCCAGGCCCAGCTGTTGGGCCGCCGCGACAAACGGGGCATCCAGGCTGCAGAGGGTGGCGCCACGGCCGCTGGCGATTGCTAGGTGCAGGGCATCGGCCGCTCGCAGGGACGTGCTCCAGCCGCGCAAGCAGGCGTTGGCGTTGCGGAAGTCCTGCGGCTCCAGTTCCAGCATCAGCAGGCCTGGCGCCAGGCTGCGCTCAAACCCCTGCAGCACCGTCTCGGCTTGCGCCTGGCTCAGTGCCTTGGTGCGCACCTTCAGGCCGAGGGCGGAATGGAGCTCGGTGACACTCCAGGAGCTGATCGCCAGCGGTGCACTGGCTTCAGTGAGAAACGCCGTTGCCGTGGCGGAGTGCGCTTCCGGCGTCAGCACCGCCAGCAACACGCAGGTGTCGATGTAGAGCATCAGGCGCCGGACTCATCCCGCAACGCCCGCATGGTCTCCACGCCGCTGGTCGGCTGCTCGGGCAACGAGCCACGCAGGGTTGCGAGCTGGGGCAGCAGATCACGCACGCTGCAGCGCGGCACCAGCTCGGCGATGGCTTTGCCGCGACGCGTGATCACCACCGCCTGCCCAGCCTCCACAGCATCCAACAGGCTGGAGAGCTGGGTCTTGGCTTCCGCCACCGTCACCTGCACCATGGCCGTTGACCATCTGGATGACCAACTCTAGGGCGGGCTGATGGCCCGGCAACAGGAGGCATGGCCTCCTCCCCCAGCGAACACGAAATTCAGCAGCGCATCCGCCTGGCCTGCGGCCGCGGGCGGGTACGGCTCTGGCGCAACAACACCGGTGCCCTGGTCGACCAGCAGGGGCGCTTCGTGCGCTTTGGGTTGTGCAAGGGCAGCAGCGACCTGATCGGTCTGCGCTCGCTGGAGATCACGCCTGAACTGGTCGGTCAGCGCATTGCCCAGTTCGTTGCCCTGGAGATCAAGACGGGTTCCGGAACCGTCAGCCCCGAGCAGCGGGCCTTTCTGCTGCTGGTGCAGCAGCTTGGCGGCTTGGGCTCGGTCTGCCGCTCGATTGCAGAGGCTCAAGCCGTCCTGGACCTGAATCCCATGGCCGGGTCGGTCCAATGAACAGGCCCGAACTCCGCAAGCAGCTGCAGGCCTTGGCCCGTCGCTATCCCGGCATCCACCCATACACGCTAGTCCTCCGCTTCCAGGCCCAGACGGGCCGGGTTCTCACCGTTTAACAGGTCAAACAGCTCTTGGCCGAGCCAGGAAATAACCGAGACCAGCCTGCCAAGCTGTAACAAGCTATGGCTAGCAGTGCCAAGCAGCGCTTAGGATCGGGCTATGGCACAAGCAAAGAAGCCCGTCAAGCGCACCTACCAGGCCGTCCTTGACTGGCAGGACGAGTCCCGAAGAGCCTTTGGGAAGATGCTGCTCAACTGGCGGCGCCGTAACGGCTGGACCCAGTACACCGCATGTGAATGGGGCACAGAAGCCGAGTTTGAGGTGATTTCCTACGGGAATCTCTCGGTGATCGAGCAGGGCAAGGCCGGCGAGCTGCGCCAGAAGGCCTTCTTTCAGCTCGAGGAGCTCAACCGTCGCCTGGCGGAGAAGGACTGGGGACCGGTCAAGTCCCAGCGGTTGAAGGACCAGCTGAAGGATGCGGAGCCCCTACACGGCGATGACGACAAGCTCTGGGATGCCGTGTACTTCTGGAGCTGCTACATCGGCTATGTGCCGGTGCCCAAGGCCTTTCAAGCAGCGCCCGCGCCGACCCTGACCTCGAAGCGTGCCGAGGAGATCTGTCAGAAATGGCGCCAGCATGTGCGCCGCGTGATCAAGGAAGGCGGTCTCGACGTCACCCAAGCCCTGGAGCAGCTGGTCAAGGGTGCACCGAAGGAGCACCAGAAGCGTTTCTCAGAGGTGCTGGCCATCGACGACTACAGCTCGGTTGAGCTGGCTCAGCTCTGGGTGGATGGCGAGGAGTTCCTTCCCGAGCAGTGGATCGGCGCCTGGGAGCAGAAAGCGCTGGGTGCCTGATCGGACCGCTCTGGCGGACGCAACCAGGGCCGACCTGGACGATTGCAAGCAAAGTCTGGGGTTGCGCCTAGCGTTAGCAAGCCGCTAAGCTCAGGCCAGCGGGCACAAGCCCGGCTCTCTGATGTCATGACCCAAACCCCCGCACGCGCAGGCGTGCCAACCGACGCCCTCGCGTTGCTCGACGAAAAAGGCAGCGCCGAGCGCGCCCTTACAGCCGCCCTGGCCTCGTTCCAGGAGCAGGTGCAGGCCGTTCCTTCCCTTGATCTAGCTGCTGTAGTCGAAGCAGCCAGACCGGCCTTTGCCTCGGGCATTGCCTTCAGCGTCCAGCTGGTCGACATCCACGGCCGCAACAAGTTGCGGGTCACGGTGATGCACTCCGGTGGAGCTGAAGTCACCAGTGAGGAGTGGGCCGACGAAGTCGACGACCTGCTGCGGGCCTCCGGCTGGATGCTGGCCATGCTGCTGGGCATCCCTTTGGCCAAACAGGCTCAGCCTGTAGAGCCTGAGAAGAAAGGGGCAAAGAGCCTCGCATCTGTCGGGGTTACTGGTGCTCCGGCTGGGCCTGAGCCCAGCAAGGAGAAAGAGGCTGCCCCAGTGGTTGACATCGATGTCGCTCTGGAGCCGCTCACGCCCCAGGAGATCGAGGCCACCCACCAGCGGATCCTTGCCCTGCCCCAGGCAGCACGCCAGGAGCTGACCAAGGCGTTCCGCGAGCACTTCCAAGTGCCGCGCAATGCCCGCTCCATCGGTGATCGCATCAACCAGCACCAGCACGCCGCCTTCGTCGACCACTTCCTTGAGGAGTGCGAGGGGCACGGCCTCGATGACGCCGCGACGCCGGTGGAGCCGTGAAAGGCCTTCGTCGCTACGGCGAGCAGCCACGCTCGGCCGCCGGTCGCCACTTCATCCAGACCCAGGTGCGCACAGATGTGTACCTGCGAGTCCGCGAGGTGATGGAGCGCCACAACCTCTCGGCCAGCGGGGCAGTGCATCACCTGCTGCGCGAACGCTTTGGTCTGCCGCCCCTGCCTCCTTTCGATCAACAGCCCATTTCCACCGTTCACCCCGTTTCAACCCATGGCTAAGGACATCTTTCGTACCCCCCTCGCCGAAGTGCGCTGGGCCCATCTGATCACCCCCAGGCATCAGCTCGACAAGAGCAAGCCCAAGGCCTGGACGGCCGACCTTCTCCTTCCCAACAGCGATGAGAGGGCCCAGTCCTTCCTGCTAGCGATGGAAGACCAGTTCATCGCCCTGCACGGCAGCCGCAAGCGCCGCGCCGAGAAGGGCTTCCCTTGGAAGCCCGACAAGGAGAAGCCCAGCGAGATCACCGTGGTGCGCTTCAAGGTGCCGCAGTTCCAGCGCCGTGACGGCTCCCACTCCGAGGGGCCCCGCATCGTCGATGCCAAAAAGCAGCCCTGGGATGGGGCCGCCATAGGCAACGGCTCCAAGGTGGTCGTCGCCTTTGACATCTACGACTGGGACGGGGAGAACGGCTGCGGCATGACCTTCCAGCCCCGTGCTGTTCAGGTCGTCGAGTTCGTGCCCTACGAGCAGGTCGATCCCACCGACGGGTTTGAAGAAGTCGAGGGCTACACCACGGGTGCGGACAACGGATCCGCTTGGGCTGTTAAGGACGACGACGAGGCCCCCTTCTGATGGGTTCACCGCACGTCCGCAGTAATGGGGCCTTCGGGCCCCGCCCCCAGCTGCCGGCCTTCTGCCGAACCCGCCGGCCCACCGTCATGGTCACGGTTTCCAGCCTGGCTGGCTTGCGCGCTCTGGCGCTGCTGGGCCTGGCATTTCAGCTCAGCACCCTGCTGCTGGTGCTCGCCGGGCCCGTGCCACCGCGGCCGCTGGCCAGCACCAACACCGTCTTCCACTCCGATGCCAGCGCTGACGCCGGCGAAGTTCCCGCCGTCACACCGCTCTCAGACCAATGAACACCACAACGACGCCGTTCCATCCCGCTGCACCTCTCGTCTCGATGAATCACCCCGCTCTGGTCTCCCGTTCCTGGAAAGGCACGCCGATCTCCCGCCGCACCAGTGATGGCTACGTGAATGCCACGGCCATGTGCAAAGCCAACAACAAGCAGTGGTCGAAGTACCGGGAAAGCGACCGCTGCCAGACCTATCTGGATGCCCTCGCTGAAACCTCCGTAATTCGGATGTTTGACCTGATCGAGTCCCGCCAAGGCCAGGGCGGCGGCACCTGGGTCCATCCCCAGGTCGCAGTCGACCTGGCCCGCTGGATCAGCGCACCGTTTGCGGTGTGGATGGATGGCTGGTTTCTGGAGAGCGTCCAGCAGGCGCAAAGGGCACCGGCAGAAACGAGCCCACCGCGGCTGCGGGAGGTCGATGTGATCGCCCTGGTGGAGCGCAGCATCGGGCTATTCGAGCGGCTGGGTGGACTCGACCAGCGCGACCAGCTCCTGTTCAAGGACATCGTCCGCAGCAACATTCTCACTGCAAGCTCAGGGGGCTCTACCCGGCACTCCTGTCGACGACGAGCTGACCCTCAGCGATGCCTGGCTGGAAGTGTTCCAGGAGGCGCTGCCGCGCGCCAAGTACCGCTCTGCAGGGATGCTGGTGGCCGAGGCCTACCGGACAGACTTCGGCCAGGAGCCGCCGCTTCGCCAGCAGTTCGTTGACGGGGCCCCGCGTCAGGTCAAGAGCTACCGCCGCTCCTGGTTGGTCGACACGCTCAAGCGCTTCCGCGATCAACTGGCCGGAGGCTGATGGACACCCAGGTAACGACCACTCGCCAGCGGGTCTGGGTGACAACGGCAGAGGCCTGCACTGCCCTGGGGATGTGCCGCGAAACCCTCCGCCAGCTGCGGTTGCGAGGGGTGCTCACC
>NZ_JAGQCO010000054.1:0-14022 GCF_024346235.1 Cyanobium sp. BA5m-21 | reverse complement strand
TGAGCTGGCGCCGCGGCGGCCGGCGCTGATGAGCATCGACCCCACCGGCAGCCCGGCCCTCGACCGCATGGTCGAGCGGCTGGCCAGCACCAGCGATCCACGCCGCCGCTACGAATACGTGCTCTGGCTGGCCAAAAAGCTCGAGCCCCTGCCAGAGGAGTTTCGCAATGACGCCTTCAAGGTGAAGGGCTGCGTTTCGCAGGTGTTTGTGGTGGGCGAACTAGCAGATGGCGCCCTGCATTGGCGCGGTGACTCCGACGCCGCCATCACCAAGGGGCTGCTGGCCCTGCTGATCGAGGGGCTCGAAGGGCTGACGCCGCAGCAGGCCACGGCCATTGATCCGGCCTTCATCGCCGCCACCGGCCTGCAGGCCAGCCTGACCCCCTCAAGGGCCAACGGCTTTCTCAACATCCTGCGGCTGATGCAGGCCCAGGCCCAGTCCTTGGCGGCCACCCCCTAGACCAAGCCAGTTGATTTATAGGATCGGCGCACTGCTACCCCCCAACGCATGACCATCGGCATCGGCTTGCTCGGGCTCGGCACGGTGGGGGCTGGTGTGGCAGCCATCCTGGCGACCCCGGCCGGCCGCCACCCGCTGGTGGGCGAGCTGGAGCTGCGGCGGGTGGCCGTGCGCGACCTGAACCGGCCTCGCACGGTGGAATTGGCAGCCGAACTGCTCAGCACCGACCCAGAAGCCGTGGTCGACGACCCGGCGGTCGACATCGTGGTGGAGGTGATGGGTGGGCTGGAGCCGGCCCGCTCCCTGATCCTGCGGGCGATTGCGGCCGGCAAACCGGTAGTAACCGCCAACAAGGCCGTAATTGCGCGTTATGGCGAGGAGATCGCCGCCGCCGCCGCCCGCAGCGGGGTGTACGTGCTGATCGAAGCCGCAGTAGGTGGAGGCATCCCGATCATCGAGCCCCTGAAGCAGTCCCTGGGAGCCAACCGGATCCAGCGGGTGAGCGGCATCATCAACGGCACCACCAACTACATCCTCAGCCGCATGGCGGCAGAGGGAGCCGCCTACCCAGACGTGCTGGCTGACGCCCAGCGGCTGGGCTACGCCGAAGCCGACCCCGCCTCTGATGTGCAGGGGGGAGATGCAGCCGACAAGATCGCAATTTTGGCGGGCCTGGCCTACGGCGGTCCGGTGCCCCGCGAGGCCATCCCAACGGAGGGGATCGACCAGCTCGATGCCCGCGACATCGCCTACGCCGAGCAGCTTGGCTATGTGGTGAAACTTTTGGCCGTGGCCCAGGCGATGCCTAACGAGCAAGCCATGCCGGGCGAGCAAGCCGTGCAGCTCCTCGATGTGCGCGTCCATCCCACCCTGCTACCCAAGGCCCATCCGCTGGCCGGGGTGAACGGGGTCAACAACGCGATCCTGGTGGAGGGAGACCCCGTGGGCCAGGTGATGTTCTACGGGCCTGGGGCTGGAGCAGGACCCACCGCATCGGCGGTGGTGGCCGACATTCTCAACATCGCCGGCATCCGCCAGGCCACTGGCGATAGGGGAACTCAGGCGCCCCTCGATCCCCTGCTGGCAGCTGGCAGCTGGCGCGACTGCCGCCTGGTAGAGAGCGCCGTAACCAGCCACCGCAACTACTTGCGGCTGCGCACCAGCGACCGGGCCGGCGTGATCGGTGCGATCGGCACCTGCTTTGGCGATGCGGGGGTGTCGATTCAATCGATAGTGCAGTTCGAAACCCAGAGCGCCGGCGGCGCCGAAATCGTGGTGATCACCCACGAGGTTTGCGAAGCCAACTTCCGCCAGGCCCTAGCCGCAATCGAGGCCCTGACAGATGTTCAGGCCGTGGCCGCCTGCCTGCGCACCCTGTAGCAGCGGGCCTGATTGACTCCATCAGGTCTCCAAATCGCCATCAACTGGCCACTGGGGCCAGCGGCAGGCCACAGTGGGGGCGTAAATCGAAATTAATTATTAAGACCCCAGCGGGGTCTGATCTGAAGGGGCCAGTGCTGCGGCAAGCCCTGTCGAGATCCCCACACCCAGGCCGATGTTTGTAGCGAGACGAACAGTGTTCAGCCCCTGTCCCCCGCAACATCGGCCCAGCAAGCACCAATCAGTTAGCCCCTAACCCCATGACCGGCCCCACCTGCTCCAGTGCCCAGGCCTCGAGCACAGTCAACCTGCACCAAGGTGCCTGCGTGCAGCTTGAAAGCGATGAGCAGCTATACCAAGTGATCGGCGTCGACGACCACCACGACCGCTGCTGGCTGCGCCGCTGGCCCCTGGCGCGGCAGGGATCGGAAGTGTTTGAAATTTCCCTGCAACAGGTGCGCCCTGCCTGGCCTCATCGGTCTTGAATGGCGTTGATTTGACTGCCGCCCCTTGCCCCGCGCTCCGCGGCTGAACCAAACCCTGGCGGCAGCCCTGCTGACCAGCGCCCTGGCAGCTGGTCTGGCTCTTTCCGGCTGCCGGCCCGAGCACGAGGCGTCGGCCAACCGGCTGGTAGTTGCCAGCAAAAACCGCATCGACACGGTTGATCCAGGCGGCGCCTACACCTTCGGCGCCATGCAGCTGCTGAGCGCGATCGGCGATCCGCTCTATGCGATCAATACCGCTGGCCAGCTGGAGCCGCGCCTGGCAGTGGCGCTGCCCAAGCTGAGCGCCGACGGGCTCAAGGCCCAGGTGCAGCTGCGCCAGGACGTGCGCTTCCACGACGGCACGCCGTTCAATGCCGCGGCCATGGTGTTCAGCCTGGAGCGCTTCCTGGCTATCGGCAAGCTCAGCTACCTGCTGGGCGATCGGGTAGGTGCAGCGCGGGCCGTGGGGCCCTACACAATCGAGCTGACGCTCAAGCGCCCCTTCAGCCCCCTGGCCGAGCTGCTCAGCGCCGTCAACCTGACGCCCCTCTCCCCCAGCGCCTACAAAAACCACCGCAATCGCTTCCTCAATGACCGCTTCGTGGGCACCGGGCCCTACCGGCTCAGCTTCTTCACAGGCCAGCAGCAACGCTTAGAGCCGTTTGCGGGTTATTGGGGGGCCAAACCCGCCAATGGCGGTATCGACCTGGTGTCGCTCAGTAATTCCACCGCCCTCTACGGCGCCCTGCAGAGCGGCGAGGTGGATGTGCTGCTCTCGACCAGCCTCGAAATCGACCAGCAGGCCGCCTTGAGACGCCAGGCTGCGGCTGGAAGCTTGCGGGAGGGCAGCGGTCCGGCACTGGAGATCGGCTACCTCACCCTGCTCACCGACCAGCCGCCCCTCAACGATCCCCGGCTACGCCAAGCGGTGGCCTACAGCCTCGATCGCAACACCATCAGCCGCCGGGTAACCCTGGGCCTGCGGCCGCCCCTGCGCGAGCTGGTACCCCCCAGCCTCAAGGGCTCCGACCCCCAGGCCTGGCCCAGCTACAACCCAGCCAAGGCCCGCCAGCTCTACCGCCAGGCCGGTTACTGCCAGGGCAAGCGCCTGGCCCTGCCGCTCACCTTCCGCTCCAACATCCCCGCCGACAGGATGTTTGCCCTCACCTGGCAGGCCCAGCTGCAGCAAGATCTGGGCGATTGCGTTGAGCTCGAGGTGACCGGCATGGAGGCCACCACCGCCTACCGCCAGCTGGGGGAAGGGGCCTTCCCCCTAATCCTGCTGGAGTGGATGGGCGACTTTCCCGATGCCGACAACTACCTGGTGCCCTTGCTGGGCTGTGAGGAAGCCAAAGGGGAGCGCTGTCTCAAGGGGGCCAGCGCCGCCAGTGGCAGTTTCTGGGCCAAACCCGGCTTGCAACAAGACCTGGAGCACAGTGCTTCCGTAGCCGGCCCCGCCCGCGCCGCCCTCTTGCGCCGCATCCAGCGCCAAACGGCAGCCGCCAACCCCTACCTACCGGTGTGGCTGGTGGCACCGCGGGCCTGGGCCCAGCCCAGCATCAGCCAGCCCCGTTTCGATGGCTCCGGCCGCCTATTGCTACGGGAATTGACCCGTAAGCAGACCCCCCAAGGGAGCACCAAACCATGAGCCGCCGTCGGGCCCTATCGCGCTACCTGGCCGCCCGACTGGCGCTGGCGCCATTGATGTTGTGGCTGATCGCCAGCCTGGTTTTTCTGCTGCTGCGGCTGGCGCCTGGGGATCCGATCGACGCCCTGCTCGGCACCCGCGCTCCCGAAAGCGCCCGGGCAGCACTGCGGACCCAGCTGGGCCTGGATCAACCATTGCTGCACCAGTACGGCAGCTTCCTGGGCAAGTTGCTGCATGGCGACCTGGGCGCCTCGCTCACCAACCAGGAACCGGTGACGGAAGTGATTCGCCAAAGCCTGCCGGCCTCCCTGGAGCTGGGGGTGGTGGCCCTGCTGCTGGCTGCCGTTGTGGGTTTAGCGGTGGGCTTTTCCGGCATTGCCCGCCCGGAAGGGAAGCTTGATCTCGCCGGCCGGCTCTACGGCATCGGCACCTATGCCCTACCGCCCTTCTGGGCCGCGATGGTGGTGCAGCTGGTGTTTGCGGTGTGGCTGGGCTGGCTGCCGGTGGGGGGGCGCTTCCCGCCCACCTTGCTGCCGCCCGAGGGCAGCGGCTTCTACCTGCTCGACAGCCTGCGCAGTGGCCTGGCCACGGGCGAATGGCAGCTGCTGCTAGGGAGTGTGCGCCATCTGGTGCTGCCAGCGGCCACCCTGGGCCTATTGCTCAGCGGCATCTTCGCCAACTCGCTGCGACTCAATCTGCGCCGCAGCCTCGGCTCCGATTACGTGGAAGCAGCCCGCAGCCGCGGCCTGGGCGAGGCCCGGGTGGTGCTGCGCCACGCCCTGCCCAATGCCCTGCTGCCGGTGCTCACGATCACGGGCATCACCGTGGCGTCGCTGATCGGCGGAGCGCTGCTGATCGAGGTCACCTACTCCTGGCCCGGCATCGCCTTCCGGCTGCAGGAAGCGATCGGCCAGCGCGACTACCCGCTGGTGCAGGGCATCGTGGTGGTGGTGGCCGGCCTGGTGGTGCTGGTGACGGTGCTGGTGGATCTACTGGTGGCCGTGCTCGATCCGCGCATCAAGTTCTGAGCTTGTCTCTGAAGCTCAAGCCTGAGCCTTAAACCTGAGCCTTAAACCTGAGTCTTAAACTTGCAAAATCCTTGCAAATCGGGAGCCTTGCTCCAGAAATGCAAGGATAAATAGTGTGTAAAAGCAGAGGAACCTGTGCTGCAGCGGCAGAAGCTGGCCTTGGTGCGCGAGCGGCTGAATCAGTTTCCCGCCGTGGCTCTGCTGGGCCCCAGGCAGGTGGGCAAAACGACGCTTGCGGAACAGATCGCCGCTGATCAAACGAGTCTCTATCTCGATCTGGAATCGCCAGGCGATCGAGCCAGGCTGAGCGACCCCGAGCTGTATCTGAGCAGCCATGCCGACAAGCTGGTGATCCTGGATGAGGTGCAACGGCTGCCCGAGCTGTTTGCCGTGCTACGGGGCCTGATCGACCAGGGCCGCCGCAGCGGCAGGCGGAGCCATCGCTTTCTGCTGCTGGGTTCCGCCTCCCTCGATCTGCTGCGCCAATCGAGCGAATCTCTGGCGGGACGCATCGCCTACCTGCAACTGGAGGGTTTCAACCTGCTGGAGGTGGGAGCACCGCAGCAGGAGCTGCTGTGGATTCGCGGCGGCTTTCCGGAGAGCTTTCTGGCCGGTGATGAACCCGGCAGCGTGATCTGGCGCAGCAACTTCATTCGTACCTACCTAGAGCGGGACATTCCCCAGCTCGGTGCTCGGATCCCAGCGGAAACCCTGCGGCGCTTCTGGACCATGCTGGCCCACGACCAGGGAGGCCTCCTAAACACCGCCCAGCTGGGCCGGGGGCTGGGAGTGGATGGCAAAACGGCCGCTCGCTACCTAGATCTGCTGGTTGACCTGCTGCTGGTGCGACGTCTGCCACCATTCCACAGCAACACCGGCAAGCGGCTGGTGAAATCACCCAAGGTGTATGTGCGGGACAGTGGCGTGCTGCACACCCTGCTGGGCCTGGACAACCGGGAAGCGGTCCTGGGCCACCCGGTGGCCGGCGGCAGCTGGGAGGGCTTCGTGATCGAGCAGCTGCTCAGCGTCGCTCCCGAGCGCACACAGGCTTGTTTCTACCGCAGCGCTGCCGGAGCTGAAATGGACCTGGTGCTGGATCTGCCTGGGCCCGAGCGCTGGGCGATCGAGGTGAAACGCGGCCTGGCCGCGAAACCAGGCAAGGGGTTCCATCAGGCCCGGGCCGACCTGCAGCCAAAGCGGAGCTTCCTGGTTTACGCCGGTGACGAGCAATACGGCATCGGCGATGGAATCGAGAGGATCAACCCCAGCCAGCTCTGCACCTTGCTGCAGGCCAGCCGCTGAAGCTCACTCCGGCGGCAGCAACCCCTGCCAGCGGCGAGCCTGGTGGCGATCGAGCACATAGGCCCGGACGCCGTCCTGTTCGCGCCGCTGGGGGGAAAGCAGCAATGGATGCTCAAAGCCCTGCAGAAATTCGCTGGTGACGTTGAGCAGCAGCGCCTGCACCTTCAGGGGCTCGATGCCCACCAGCTCCTCACCGAGTCGAAACAACGCTTCGCCCCGGTTGTCGATACGCACCGGTGAGAAATGGCTGGCCCCCTCCACCAGCACCAGGCGGCTGTGGGGATGGGTGGCTCCAGCAAACACGGCCAGCTGCTCCTGCACCGGAGGCGTCACCAGATCGAGACTGCCGCCCACCAGCAGCACCGGCACGTTGAGGTCTTGCAGGCCGCGGTGGGGCCAAAGCAGGCTGCCGAAACCATTGAAGGCAACCACTCCCAGCAAGGGCGTGGCCTGGGACCGCAAGGGGCCTGCGCTGGCGTCGCCATCACCGGTGATCCGAGGCAGCTGGCACTGGAGCAGCCGCGACAGGTTGGTGAGCGGCAAGGACGCCAGGGCCAGCTCACAACGGCGACCAAGTCCCCGCTCCGGCACCAGGCCAGCCCCCATCAGCGCAGCCAGGCCACCAAGCGAGTGCCCCCCCAGCACCACTCCCTGCTCCCCCGCAGGCGCCGGGCCCAAAGCAGGCAGCTGACCCTCCCGCTGGGCCTCAAGCACGGCCTGCAGATCTGCCAGGCGCTGGGGCAGGGTTTCGGCCCCGGGCGGTGGGGCATCACCAAGCAGCGACGCCTGCAGTGCCTGCTGGTCGCTGCCGGGATGGACCACCACCAAGACGGGCCAACCCCGGTCGGCCAGAGCCGCCGCCAACCAGCTGAGCTGGTCGGCGCTGCCGCCCAGGCCCGGCATCAGCAGTAGCCAAGGGCCACGGCGGGCCTGCTGGGCAGGCCATAGCTCCAGAGGCAGGGGCGCCACCCGATGGGGCACCGGCAACTGCAGGCGCTGGGGCTGGCGCCGCACGGCGCTCGTAAACCCCAAAGGACTGGAGCTACGCCGGGGCAGGGGCAGCTGGCGCAACCGCTGGAGGGCAGTGTTTTGCCGCTTCAGCTGGCTGCGCCACTGTCCAGCCAGCTGCAGCGCCCCATCGAGGCGCAGGGTGACGCTGGCCACAGGCAGGGCCCGCAGCAGCTCCAGGGCGGAGACGCTGCTCTGCCGCTCCAGCAACTGACGCAGGCTGCTGAGCAGCAGCGGTGCCGTGCTGCGGTCAGCGGGGCCAGTGGTCAGCAGGCTGCCGGCTTCTTTAAGCATCTGCTCACCGGTCCAGCTGTTGAGCAGCTGCAGCCCAAAGCTGCGATCCCGCAGCAGCGGCGCCTGCAGCAAGCGGACCAGGTCGCGGCGACTCTGGGAATCCAGCAGCGTGAGCCACGCTTGCAGGCCATTCCCTGCCTGCTCGGGCTGGCGAGTCCAAGACTCCAGGGCCACCAGGTCGATGGGCAGCTCCAGGCCATCGAGTTGCAGCACCAACTCCTCGGCAGCCCAAGCAGGCATGCAGCCCAGGGCCAGAGCTCCGGCAAAGCAACACCAAAGGCGGAACGAGCGGCGAGCCAAGGCCAAAGGCAAGGGTTTCTTATTCTCCCGCGCCAGGGCGCCAGACTCACCTCACCTAGCTAACGGCCCGTTTGCGCCCCTTCCGTTCCGCCAGTCCGCCAGGTAACGCCAGTCCGGCGCAGTCCGGCTGGCTGGGCCAGTTTCCGGCGGCACTGCGCCAGGTGGCCCTAGTGCGCCTAGTGGCTTCATTTGGAGCCGGTGGGGTGCTGTACCTAACGCCGATCGTGTTCCACCAGGCGGCCTTCAGCGCCCAGTCGGTGACCCAGGGCTTGGCGCTGGCGGCGCTGGCGGGCACGGCTGGTCGCTTCATGAGCGGCATGCTGCTGGATCGGGGGCTGGCCTGCTCGATACCGGTGCTACTGGCCGCCCTAGCAGCCCTGCTGGGGGATCTGCGGCTGTTTGGCACGGCCAGCTTCCCGGGCTACGTGCAGGGGCAATTGCTGATCGGCATCGCTGCCGGGCTCTACTGGCCGGCGGTTGAGCTGGCGGTGCCCCTGGGCTGCCGCATGGGGCCTGCCCCGATTCCCACCGCCCGGGGCTATGCATTGGTGCGCAGCGCCGATGCGGCTGGGATTGCGGCTGGAGCCCTGCTCGGGGCGCTGCTGGCGGCGGCCGGCCATCTGCGGGGCATCTACCTGATCGACATCATCTGCCTACTGCTGGTGGTATTGCTGCTGCTAAAGCAGCCCCTGCAGCGGGCTAGCCCTGCCAGCTTCGATCCAGCCGACCACACCCCCTGGCGCCAATGGTTGCCGCCACTACTGCCGCTACTAGCGATCAGCCTGCTGGCCACCTCGCTACCGGCACTGATGCAGAGCGCCCTGCCCCTGGATCTGGTGCGCGGCGGCCTGGAGCGGGCCGCCATGCCCGAAAGCCTGGGGGCTCTACTAGTTGGCCTGCAGCTAGGCGTGCTGGTGCTGATCCAGTGGCCGGTGGGTCAGGCCCTGGCCAAGCGTCCGATAGCGCAGGGGCTGGGGCTGAGCCTGGCCTGCTTTGCCATGGGCACGGTGCTGCTGGCCTTTTCAGCCCTGAGCAGCCAGGGGCTTTGGCTGGTGCTGCTGGCCCAGCTGCCCCTGGCCCTAGGGGCAGCTGCTTTCCTGCCGATTGCCACCGCAGCGGTGATCGAGCTCAGTCCCAGGGAGCACCAGGGCTTGGCCATGGCTCTTTTTTCCCAATGTTTTGCCCTGAGCGCTCTAGGGGCGCCACTGCTGGCCGGCTTAGCCCTCGATGCCCAAAGACACGCCGGTGGCTTCTGGATCGGCATGACCCTGCTATGCCTGGCTGGCCTCAACCTGGTGAAGCGACTCAGTCCGAGGCCAGCTGCGGATTTTGGATCGGAAGGGGTGAGCTGAAACCCTGTCCAAAATGTGAAACCCAGTCCGATGTGAAACCCAGTCCGAAATCTGTACAAGCTGTACAAATTCCTGCACAGTTGCAAATCAGAGGGGGGTGGGGGCTCAGGGGCTGCCGCAGCCAGGGCCAAATCCAGGAATACCTGATCGTGGGGGTCGCGCACGCGGTAGGTGCTACTGGGGATCGCAGCGGACCAGCTTTCGCACCAGGGGAGCAGATCCTCGAGCAAGCGCTCCCGATCCGCAGCCGGGCCGTGGGCTCAGCCAATACGGGCGTGAGCCGACCCTTTTGCCAGCTGGTCCGTAGCCAGCTCAGCCGCCCTTGGCTAAACAACAGCGCAGACACCAGCACATTCATGTCGAGCACGGCGCGCAGCGGGGCCGGCCTCACGGTTGCCGCGCCCAGTTCGCCGCATCAGTCACGTCGGCCTCGCTGATGCCCAGCTCAGCCAATCGCGTGCGCACCGCATCGGCCCCACCGGGATGCAGGGGGGTGAGCTGGTTCTTGCTGGTGCGCTTGGCAACAACCATGGCAGGAATGCTGGGCACGCAGCCGCGAAAGCATTTCTTGCTTTAGTTCTTTCAGGGAATCCAGGGCAGGGGCTTTCGGGCGGATTGGGTCGGGGGCGCCTTGAAACACCCGGTACTGATTGGGGCGCCTAGCGGCCTGGGGTGTTGAGCGACGCGATCCTGATTTCCGTACAAGCCGTACGACTTCTAGAAGTTGTACGGATTCCGAGGGAGCCGTGCTTCAGGCCGAGGCCGGTGGTTGTTCTTGAGCGGAGGCCTGCTTAGCGACCCAGGCTTCGTGGGGCAGGGGCTCGGTGCCGTATTCCCAGTCGTCGTAGTCGGGATCATTGCGGATCTTCTGGTGCAGCTCCTTCTGCACATCGAAATCATGCTGCGATTCGGGCTGCAATTCGGGCTGCGATTCAGGAGGGGAGGAGGGTGCGGGTTGCTGGGAAGGGTCAGTCATGACACCACGGGGGCTTTTATCCATTCTGGAGCAACCCGGAGGCGGCCCTATCGCGGCAACTGTCTACCTGCATAAACGCATAGTTTGAGCACAACAAAATTGATGCATGGGGTCACTAAAGGCGAACGCTCTGCTGGGCCAGCTGCTGGCGGAACTCAGCCACGGTGCTGGCCAAGCCTTCAGAAAGAGGGATTCGCGCCCGCCAGCCCAGCGCCGCCAGGCGGCTGACATCCAGCTGTTTTTTGGGGGTGCCGTCGGGCTTGCTGGCGTCCCAACAGATCTCGCCCTGGAAACCGGTGGCGGCCGCAACGGCCTCTGCCAACTCGCGGATGCTCAGGTCGATGCCCGTGCCCACGTTGAGAAACTGGAGCTGATCAGACCCGGGCTGCCAGTGCTCGAGGGCAAACAGGCAGGCCTCGCCGAGATCATCCCCATGCAAAAACTCCCGCAGGGGCTTACCTGTGCCCCAGCAGGTCACGCTGGGGGAGTTGGCCTCGGCTGCCTCATGGAAGCGGCGGATCAGGGCCGGCAGCACATGGCTGTTGGTGGGGTGGTAGTTGTCGCCCGGGCCGTAGAGGTTGGTGGGCATCAGGCTGATGGCATCAAAGCCATGCTGGGCCCGCAGGGCCTCACAGAGCTTGATGCCGCTGATCTTGGCGATCGCGTACCACTCGTTAGTGGGCTCAAGCGCCCCGCTGAGCAGGGCTTCTTCCCGAATCGGCTGCTCAGCGAGTTTGGGGTAGATGCAGCTGCTGCCAAGAAACAACAGCCGCCGCACGCCGCTGCGCCAGGCGCTTTCGATCACGTGGGTCTGGATTTTGAGATTCTCCAGCAAGAAATCGGCCGGATAGGCGCTGTTGGCCGCAATCCCGCCCACCTTTGCTGCCGCCAGCACCACGATCGTGGGCTTGTTGATGGCAAACCAGGCCGCAACCGCTGAGGGATCGAGCAGATCAAGCTGCTCGCGAGTGGCGCTGAGGAGGGCACCCCCCTGGGCCGGATCGCCATAGCCAGAGCGCAGCAAGGCGCGGCAGATCGCACTGCCGGCCATGCCGCGGTGGCCGGCCACGTAGATGCGGTCGGCGGCGGTGATCAGGGTCGATTGAGAGGCTGTCATTGGCGCTTCCAGATGGGGCGCCCCACCCGTTGCACATGGGCCCGCACCTCGGCATCCAGCTGATGCTGCAGCAGCAGATCCACCCGCCAGGGAAGGCACAGCTCATCCACGGCATGCATCAAACGCAGGAGATCGCTGTGGCCCAACTGGGGCGCCTCAAGACAGAGATCAATGTCAGATCCTGGCTGATGGCGTCCCATGGCCCGCGAGCCGAACAGCCAGATAGCCTCGAGCTGGGCTTGGTCTATGAGCAGATTCAGCAGTTGGCTCGCTGAGCTCTCTGGGATTCCAAGGAGAGCCGCTGGGCTAGTTGCTGGTGTAGGGGTGCAATGGTTGGTCATTGCTGCTCTTCTAGAACTCGCAATTTCAATCTCTGGCTTAGTTGCTGGAAGCAGGGCAGGTAGCTATTGAGGATCTGAGCTGCGATCGCATCAGCCGTAGCGCGGTTGTAGCTGTGGCTGGTGAGATTGCGATCTTGAATCATCAGCATCCAGCTTTCCCCCGCATCAATCAGGCCAAGGCGAAAGGCTTCCCGCAGGGTGTCACGCGAACCCAGCAGCGTCGTATTGCCCTGGCTGCGCAAGAGATCCCGCAAGGTATTCCAGGCCAGTTCAAATGTGTATTCAAAAGCTTTGATCAGCCCCTGCTGTTCGCGTTCGTTCAGCGCGGGTGGTTCTACGAAGGTTTCCAACTGAGCCAGCGCCCTGTTGTAGTTGCTGAAACGCTGCTGCCAGCGGATGTCTTCTGCCATCAACTCACGCCGGCAGACTTGGTGGGTGGATTCTCCATCGAGCCCACCACCGCAAAGCCCTTGCGGCGCAGCAGGGCTTCTTTGGCCGCCTCTTGCTTATCGGCTGCCACCATCTCGGCCACCAGCTCTTCCAAGGTGGTGGTGGGGGTCCAGCCCAGCTTCTGTTGGGCTTTGGTGGGATCGCCGAGCAGGGTTTCCACTTCGGCGGGGCGGAAATAACGGGGATCGATGCGCACCACCACGGCGCCGGTGTCAGCGCGGCGGCCGATTTCCTCCACGCCTTCTCCCTGCCACTCGATGGCGGGCCCACCACCACCATCCCAGCCCAGCTCGCTGGCTGCCAGCTCAATGAAGCGCCGCACCGATTCCTGGCGGCCGGTGGCGATCACGAAATCTTCTGGGGTGCCGGGTTGCTGCAGCATGCGCCATTGCATCTCCACGTAGTCGCGGGCGTGGCCCCAATCGCGCAGGGAATCGAGATTGCCCATGAACAGGCAGCCATCGAGGCCTTCGTTGATGCGGGCCAGGCCGCGGGTGATCTTGCGCGTCACAAACGTTTCGCCGCGCCGCGGTGATTCGTGGTTGAACAGGATGCCGTTGCAGGCATACATCCCGTAGGCCTCGCGGTAGTTCACCGTGATCCAGTAAGCGTAGAGCTTGGCCACCCCATAGGGGCTGCGGGGATAGAAGGGCGTAGTTTCCTTCTGGGGGATCTCCTGCACCAGGCCGTAGAGCTCGGAGGTGCTGGCCTGGTAGATGCGGGATTTGTGCGTGAGCCCGAGCATGCGCACGGCTTCCAGGATCCGCAGGGTGCCGAGGGCATCGCTATTGGCGGTGTATTCGGGCGCCTCAAAGCTCACGGCTACATGGCTCTGGGCGCCGAGGTTGTAGATCTCATCGGGCTGCACCTGCTGGATGATGCGGATCAGGTTGGTGCTGTCGGTGAGATCGCCGTAGTGCAACACGAGCCTGGGATCGCTCTCGTGGGGGTCTTGGTAGAGGTGATCAATGCGACTGGTGTTGAAGCTGCTAGCGCGCCGCTTGATGCCGTGCACCACGTAGCCCTTCTCCAGCAGCAGCTCGGCTAGGTAGGAGCCGTCTTGGCCGGTGATGCCGGTGATCAGGGCGGTTTTGGCGGGCACGGTCATGGGGGTGAAAGAGGGAATGGGGGCTGAAATGACCGGTAATGACCAGTAGAAGCTCTAGCGCGACTTCAAGCCTGACCCCTTAGTACGGGCAACTTAGCGATGGGCAGATTGAGAAGCCGCAGGAAATCACCATCACGATGCGCCTTTGCCCGGCGAGATCGCTGCCCACCGATGCCGTACGCGGTTCATCTGGTGGCTAAGGCGCCAAGGTGTTGAGCTGCTTGTCTGCGGGCAGGTGGCGCTGGAGCAGGGACCAGTAGCGCTCGGTGACGATCTGGGGCGAGGCAGAGCTGAGCAGCAGCTCGCGAGCGGCGGCACCACAGGCAGCGGCTAGCTCGGGTTGGACCCGGAGCTGGCGGATCCAGTCGGCTAGCTGGGCTGAATCACCATTGGCAAACCAGCGGCCGCAGCCGTGGTTTTGCACCAAGCGCTGCAGATCCGAGCCGGGGGGAGTGATCGCCGCGATCGGGGTGCCGGCGGCTAGGTGGCCGTAGAGCTTGCTGGGGGCCACCAGACCTTCGGCATCAATGCCCAGGCTCACAACGGCCAGATCGGCACTGGTGAGCGAATAGGGCAACACATCAAGGTCTTGATAGGGCAGGAAGCGACAGTTGCTGAGACCCCAGTCGTAGACAAGCTGGCGCACCCGCTGGTGCTGGGGCCCTTTACCGATAAACAGAAACTGGAAGCTGGGCTCGTCCTTAAGCAGCAGGGCCGCACCGAGCAGGGTGACCAGGTCGTGGCAACGGCCCTGGTTGCCGGAATAGAGCACG
>NZ_JAGQCO010000053.1:0-14126 GCF_024346235.1 Cyanobium sp. BA5m-21 | reverse complement strand
CCTACGGCTCACGCGAGAAGCAACTGGAGAGAATTTTCCAGCCTACATTTTCTCGGACGGTTCAGCTTCTCAGCTTGAATCTCTATTGGGTGAGGAAAATACTTTTTTGTATAAAAGCAAGAATCCAGTCGTAGACCTATTGGCACTTTCAAGATCCTGGTTAATTCTAGGCTCTGGATCTTCGTCTTTTTCTGCTTTTGCCGCATATTTGGGATCAAGCCATGCAATCACAGCACCAGGCCACCCGTTCTCAAATCGGGGTCTAATGACATCGAAATGCCAGGTAATCGAGTCTTTGAATCCAAGAGAACCCGGTGCTACTTCCTGGATTAGAAGCTTGCCCTGCCCTGCCCTGCCTCTTAAGGTTTAGCTTGCTGTAAAAACATATGACGCTCTTATCTAAATGCCCTGTATGCAATCATCAAAGCCACCAGATTTTGGCTTGGGGAGGGTATGGCTATCATGTATTTGATAAGATTGCCGGAATTCAGGTTGATCGAGCAAGAGAACCCTATAGCCTCTTCGAGTGTTCAAATTGCTTCTACATCTTCAAGCCTCCATGTCTAAGCGATAACGAGCTTTTAGACCTTTATTCAAGGTCCACAGACAGGGCTTCGGGGGCTCCGAGCTCAAGCAGTGAGCCTTCGAACGATATGAGGCTGATGAGATTGGCTCGACTGTGCGAAGTGACGGCTTTAACACACTCAATTGGGCGACGAGTCTTAGAAGTGGGCTGTAGTAATGGGGCAATGCTTCAGCAATGGGGATCTGATTGGGTCAAGAGTGGAATTGAACCTTCAAGGGCTTCAGCAAAAGTAGCAAATCAGAGAGGTATTAATGTGGTTGGCGCTCATATTGGCGACCTAAAATGCGGGCAGTGGGATTGCATTGTGTCGGTAGACACTGTTGAGCATATTATTGACCCAATGAGCTTCTTTAGGTGTGCTAAAGATCTTTTGGCGCCTGGGGGCATCATAATAACCTTGACCGGAGATATGTCATTCGGTCTTGCAAGATGTGCGGGTTCCCGTTATTGGTATGCATCGTTTCCTGAGCACATCAGCTTTCTGGTTCCCGCTACTTTTTCCTATATTGCTGGAAAGCTGAATGGTCAAGTAATTTTTTCCAGGCTTTACAGATGGGGGAGTCCAGGGGCGTTGGATGGTGTCCAATTTCTGTTGCAGTCAATCAAATATATTATTATGTACTTGGTTCTTTCTGCCTCAAGATCTCTTGGATTTAAAGGGGTAATATCCAGAAGGGGGTTTCCCGTGATGACTGCTCATTGCGACCATTCTTTAACGGTGATGGGTCGCTTCCAATAGTATGTTGCTTATTGTTCAGAATCGCGAAACGCAGTTTGATGCGCCTCTATACTCACTAATCCACCGCCAGGGTTGTTTCCCGCTTACGGTTGTTTACACCACGCCCCATTGTCAGGGCGAAACAATTGATCCGGAACTTGGCTTTGCCCCGAGCTGGGATCATCTCGCAGTCAATCGTTACCCCCAGCGCACCCTCCGCAACACCAACCCTTTGGCCATCTGGCAACTGGCACGCGAGATTCACTGCCAGAAACCTGTTCTCGTGGTAATTTGTGGCTACTTTCCCCGCTGCCAGTTGCTCTTGGCGGTGTTCCTCCGCCTACTCGGCCAGCGCATCGGTCTCCGTTCCGACAACACTCTGACCCACACCACGTTTCACGGCCTGCGCGGCAAGTTGCGGCGCCTTGGAGTTGGGCCGATTCAGCGGCTCTTTCATACCTGGCATCCTGTGGGCGAACAGGCATTGGCCTATCTGCGCAGCCTCTCCGGCAGCAACCGCCCCAGTTATCGATTTGCCTACGCTGTGGACAATGATTGGTTCGCAGTGCACTCCAGCCAGTCTCGCCATAACCGGTCCCAGTTCCTGGCAGCGCAAGGTTGGCCCGAGGATGCCTTTGTGGTGCTGGGCATCATGAAATGGAGCCCACGCGAGGATCCCCTCACCTTGTTGGAAGCCTTCAAGCAGCTTCACCAGCGGGTGCCGCGTGCTCGGCTGGTTCTCGTGGGTGATGGCCCCCTCCGCGATGAGGTCCATGACGCCTGTGAACCTTTGGATCGTTGCATTCATCTACCTGGCTACGTGTCGTACTCGCAGTTGCCAGATTGGTATGGGCGCGCCGATGTGTTCGTCCATCCCGCTCCGGACGAACCGTGGGGCGTGTCCGTCACCGAGTCCCTCGCCTGCGGGGTGCCGGTGATCGCGGCAGAGGGGGTCGGAGCGGCTGCCGAAATGCTCGATCAATCCCGATGCGTCAGCGTCATTGCGAATGGCGATGCCGGCAGCTTGGCTGAAGAGCTCTCAAAGCTCGTCCATGATGAAGAGGAGCTTAAAACGCGTAGTTCAGCATGTAGGTGCGTTGCAGACCGCTGGCATTACAGACACACCATCCACGCGTTTCAGCAAGCGCTCCTTGCGCACCAATGATCATCACGTGCTGATCATCATCCCCAGATCGCAAACTGCTACTTGCGGCCTCGCGGATCATGCCAGCGTCATCAAAACAGAGTTGGAGCGAATCGGAGCGGCTGTCCAAATCGAGCACATGCAGACTCATCTATCGGTTGAGCGCAGCATCCCTATCCTGCTTGAATTCACTCCTCTAGCTTATAGCCGCCTTGGCCTCAGCTGGCCTCTGCTGCTTCAGGTTTTGCGTTGGAGGCTGAATGACTGCAGGGTCATCACCTATTTCCATGAGCTTCCATTTTCAAATGGGCGGCAATGGAAAAGAAAACTTGCGGCAATGCTCCAACGCTGCTATTGCGTTCTCCTGGCAGCCGCTAGTTCCAGTTCGGTGCAAAATCAGGAAACCGGATCCCGTTGGCTGAAAGTTCTGTGCGGAGCGCATCGCCTTTCCTTTCTGCCCACCTGCTCCAACATGGGCGAAAGCCAGGATGCACCTAAGCCAGAGAACAGGCCCTTACAAGTGGTTGTCTTCGGATCCCCTGGGAAGCGCCGGCATGCTCATGCTCTCGTAGCCTCCCAGGGTGGCTATCGGCGCCTGTTTGGAGCGAATGTGAGCGTGATTGACATTGGTGAGCTGATGCAATTGCCTGATAAGATTGCTACTGAAGTGAGCGCTCTTGGCCTGCTGCCTGTAGAAGAAATTCAGAATCATTTGCTCTCCAGTCGATTTGGCTTCTTCTATTCAGAGCCGGATCAATTCTCCAAATCAGGTGTATTTGCGGCCTACTGTGCTCATGGTGTTGTTCCAATTATTGCCCACGGCACACCTGATCAACCCATCCATCATCTTACTCCTGAAGATATCACAAGTTGCTCTCGTCGCTTCGCTAATCCAGATGCTGTATGGCAATCCTGCCGAACATGGCATCACCAATTCTCGGCTAGCGCCTGTGCAGGCCATATTTATAAACTAGCATATGAATCCTGATCCTATTTTTCTTCCCTCAAGCCTGCGCTTTTTGCGCAATTCCCCTCTTCCCCGAAAGCTTGGCTTGCTTGAAAAGCTTTACGGGAAGACGCTCGCCGCCCACGGCAAAGCAACGGTGGAATGCGCCAATGGCTACACCTGGACGTTGGATCTTGATGAGGTCACCCATCGCTGGCTTGTTTATGGAGATTGTGAAGGCCAGCAGCAGAAGAACTGGCTCAGTAATTGGCTGAGCCATAAGGGCGGTGGAGTTTTTATTGATAGTGGTGCAAATATCGGCCAATACGTAGTGAGCCTCTCTCACCTGCCTGGGGTCCAAACATTCGCCTTCGAGCCCGTCAGCAACGAAATGCAATGGCTCCAGAGCTGTCTGCATCGCTATCCCGAGTGGGCCGTTGAGATTGTTCCACTGGCACTTGGAGCTGATAAGCAGCAACTAAAAATCCGCCTTGCCGGCGGTAAGTCGACGCTCCGGCAAGACTGGTACATAAATCAACAGCTTGACGAGGAGCTCATTGATATGACCACCCTTGATAACTTTGCAAAAGAGAAGAAGATTGAACGCATTCGGCTTTGGAAGTTGGATATGGAGGGCTATGAGCCGCAGGCTCTCGCTGGCGCGCAGGCTCTATTAGCAGAGCAGCGCATCGACGCCCTATTGATTGAAGCCCAAACCAGCACAATTCCAGCAATCAAGCAAAATTTGGCAATTGGCAATTACAACCTTTTCCAAATTCAATCCTCTAGCAAGCTAGTGCCTGCTTCTGATTGGATCGAAGCAAATGCTTTTGAGGGTAATCTTATTGCCTTGCCAGGCAAGGCAGGGGATAGCTAACCGATGTGTGGCATCGCCGGTCAGATCCAGACTTTTGCTCTTAAATCCAACTCAAGCACCGATCAGTTGGCGGGCCAACTGGCCGCAGCCTTAAAGCACCGCGGGCCTGATGATGCCGGCCATTGGCATGAGGAAGCCGCCACCGGCCCTGCTGCCCTACTGCTCCACCAGCGCCTGGCAATTCAGGATCTCTCTGCCGCCGGCCATCAGCCGATGCACTCGGCCTGCGGCCGTTATGTGCTGGTGTTCAACGGCGAGATCTACAACCAGCACAACCTGCGCCGTGAGCTTGAAGCCCAGGGCCACAGCTTTCGCTCCAGCAGCGACACCGAAGTGCTGCTGGCCCTACTCGCCCGCCAGGGCCGTGCTGCCCTGCCACGCCTGCGCGGCATGTATGCCTTCTGCCTCTGGGATCGCCAGGAGCGCACAGCCCTCCTTGCCCGCGACCCCTACGGCATCAAGCCGCTTTACCTCTGGCAGGGCAGTCGTGGTGAGCTGCTTTTTGCTTCGGAGCTGCGGGCCCTGCTGGCCACTGGCCTGGTGGAGCGCCGCCTCAACAGCACTGCCCTTGCCGCCTTCCTTGCGGCCGGCAGCGTGCCGGAGCCGCAAACCCTGGTGGCTGGCGTGCAGAGCCTGCCGCCGGGCCACTGCGCCATCTGGGATCAGGGCACCCTCACCCTGGAGCGCTTCTGGGAGCCACCCTTCTCGCAGCCTGAATCGATAAATCCGGAAGAGGCCATCGAGCGCTGCCGCCAGGCCCTCGAGCGTTCGGTGCAAGAGCACCTGCTCAGCGATGTTCCCCTCGGCCTGTTTCTCTCCGGGGGGCTGGATTCGGCCGCCGTGCTCGCCCTGGCTCCTCGCGGCCTCACCACCCTCACGATCGGCTTTCCCCAGGCCAGCCACGACGAATCAGCCCGGGCTGCTTCGCTCGCCTCCCAGTTCGGCGCCAATCACATCCCCCTGCAGCTCGATGCCCACAAGGCGGCTGAGCTGCTGCCGGGCTTCCTGGCCGCCATCGATCAGCCCACGGTCGATGGCTTCAACACCTATTGCGTGTCTGCCCTGGCCCGCCAGCAGGGCCTCAAGGTGGTGCTCAGCGGCCTCGGCGGCGATGAGCTTTTTGGCGGCTACCCGAGCTTCAGCCGCATCCCTCGCCTGCTGGGCTGGCATCGTCGAATCGGGGTTCTGCGTCTTCCTCTGGCCCAGCTGCTAGCCCAGCGCCGTTCCCATCGCTCCCAGCGCCTGGCGGCCTTTCTGGCCGGCCCGGCCACGGCTGCTGCAGCGTTTCGTTGCCAGCGCGGCCTTTTCGCCCCCCGCGAAGTGCGGCAGCTGCTGCGGCACTGGCAGCTCGAGCCTGTCGATCCGGCTGTGGAAGCCAGCACCGCCGCCTTTCCTTCCTTGGCCGATGAGATCGCCTGGCTGGAGAGCACTCGCTACATGGGCCAGCAGCTCCTGCGCGACAGCGATGTGTTCTCCATGGCCCACGGCTTCGAGCTGCGCTTGCCGCTGGTGGATGCCCAGTTGCTCGCCGAGCTCGCCCCGATCCCGGCGGCCCAGCGCCTGGCCAGCGGCAAACAGCTGCTCCAGCAGGCCGTGCCCGAAATCCTCGAACGCCTGCTCCTGGAGGCCAAGCGCGGTTTCGCGCTTCCCTTTCAGAACTGGTTCGAGCAGCCTGATTCACCCATGCGCCCCGGGGCAACCCTGCCCATGCCGAGCACTCCGAACGGCATCGATCTCAGCCCCTGGGCCCGGCGCTGGAGCCTGCTCGTGCTGCGCCACTGGTTGCACACCCACCTGGATCTCGAGCTGCCGTGAAGGTTCTGCACGTGATCCCATCGATCAGCCCCCTGCGCGGAGGGCCCTCCGCCGCAGTGTTGGCCATGGTGGCGGCCCTGCGCCAGCAGGGAGTGGAGGCTTCGATCCTCACCACCAACGACCACGGCAACGGTATCGATCGATCCATGCCCCTTGGCTGCTGGTTTGAGCGCGCTGGCGTGCCCGTGCTCGCCTTTGGGCGCTGGAGCCCGCCCCTGCGGCCCCTGCGTGAATTCGCCATCAGCCCGGGGCTAAACCGCTGGCTCGCCGTGCACCTGCGGCACTACCAGCTCCTGCATGTGCATGCGCTCTTCTCCTGCCCCTCCACCACCGCGATGGCGCAGGCGCGCATGGCGCGCGTGCCCTACGTGCTGCGAACCATCGGCCAGCTCAACCAGTGGAGCCTCAGCCAGAGCGCCGGCCGGAAGCAGCTGCTGTGGCGATTGGTTGAACACCGCAACCTCGCCAACGCGGCAGCGCTGCACTTCACCAGCACCGCCGAGCGCGACCAGGCGGCGGCCCTCGCTCTTCCCCCATGCACCTGGGTGCTGCCCCTCGGCGTTCAGCTGCCAGATTTGTCCACCCTGAGCCCGTCGCCGCTTGAGTCAGGCGCAGCTCAGAGCGGCCCCACCTTTCTCTTTCTCTCCCGCATCCACCCCAAAAAACAACTGGAGCGCTTGATCGATGCCCTGGCCCTGCTGCAGAAGCGCCTGCCCCAGGCCCCCTGGCAGCTGCGTATTGCCGGCGCTGGCGAACCCGCCTATCTGCAGCGCCTCCGGCAGCAGGTTGCCCGCGCCGGCATCGGCCACCGTTGCCACTGGCTCGGCTTCCTGGAGGGGGAAGCCAAGTGGCAGGCCTTGCGCCAAGCCGATTGGTTTGTGCTCCCCTCGGCCTCGGAAAACTTCGGCATCGCCGCCATTGAGGCCCTTGCCGCCGGTACCCCGCCGATCCTCAGCCCGGACGTGGCCGTGGCTGTTTCCATTGCCAGCGCGGGGGCCGGGCTGATCACCTCCGCCGAGCCCCAGGCCCTCTCGGCCGTCCTCGAGGCCGCCCTCGCCGGGCCGCCGCCGGAGATGCGGGCCGCCGCCCGTAGCCTTGCGATCTCCACCTACAGCTGGCCGGCCATTGCCGCCCAGCTCCAACAGGCCTACGCCTCGGTGCTGCGGTGACCCTGCTCCTGCTTCTGCTCTTCGCTGTGCTGGCCCTAGCGCTGCTTAGTGGCGACTGGCGCCTCGGTCTGCTGCTCACCGTGGTGATCGGCTTTGCGCAAGACCCGATTCGCAAACTCACCCCTGGCCAGCCCGGCTTGTATGTGGGCCTGGCCCTGGTGGCCTTTGCCGCCAGTGCCTTTGTGCTCTGGCAGCGCCGCCAGGGGCGCTTTGAGTTGCCCCTGATGTTTCCGGCTACGCCGGCCCTGCAACGTTGGCTGCCGGTCTTTGTGATGCTGATCGCCCTGCAGGCATTGCATGCCTTGGCTCGCTGGGGTGGGCCCACCCGCACCCTAATTGGCGTTGGTTTCTATTTTTCCCCGCTGATCGGCCTCTGGGTGGGCTTCCAGCTGGGGCGTTTCCAACCCTTTTTGCGCCAGCTGCTGCAGCTGTATCTCTTTGGCGTGGCAGTGTTTGGTTTCACAGCCCTGCTCGACTATCTCGGCACGGAAACACCCTTGTTTGATGCCGTCGGCGGCGGACAGCTGATCCATTTCCGCTACGGCTTCTTCACCACCGGTGCCATTGGGCTCTGGCGCACCACCGACATCGCCGCCATCCATCTCAGCTTTGGTGCCTGTCTGGCCATGGTGTTTGCCCTCTCCGGCTCAGGCGGCCGCCAGCTCACTGGCTGGCTCTCGCTTTCAGCCGTCTTGGCGCTGATCAGCCTGCTCACCGGCCGCCGCAAGGCGATCGTGCAGGTGGTTGTGTTTGCTGGCCTGTTTTTCTGGTTGCTGGCCCGTTACGGCTCCACCCGCAGCCGCCAGCAGCTCTTTGGTGTGGCCATCTCGGCTGCGGGCCTGGCCTCCCTGGCGTTTCTGCTCGATCCCAGTGAGTTCCTTGGGGATGATTTTGGGGAATATGTCGACCGTGCCGCCACCGCTCCGGGTGATATCTGGGAGCGCTTCAACGCCCTTGGCCTCAGTGCCTTTCTCCGCGGCCTGGAGATCTCCAACGGCATCGGTGTTGGCGTTGGCACCCTTGCCCAAACCGGCAATGCCGGCGTGGCATCAGTCAGCGGCTCAGGCTTCGCGTATGTAAGTGAAAGTGGCCTCGGCAAGGTCACGGCAGAGCTGGGTGTGCCCGGCATCCTGTTGCTGTTGCTGCTGGGTTCGGGCTTGTTTGCTGCCATTCGCCATGCGCTGCGGCTGATGCGTTACCTGCCCCTCTCGACCAGCGTGTTTGAGATCGGCCTGCTGGCGTTTGCCCTCTCCAACCTGCCCTTCTTTTCGGCGGCGGCCGGGGTGTATGGCGATCCCTTCGTGTTGATCCTGTGCGGCATCTGCTTTGGCTCGGTGTTTGCCGTACCTAGCCTGCTGGCCGCCCCTGCGGATGGTTGATCAGGGCCCTGGGCCACGGGCCCTGATCAGCACCATCCAGCCCACCAGCGGCGGCGTTCCAGCCAAGTTGCGCTGGCTTGTGCAGGAGCTCCAGGCCCTGGGCATCGCCCCCACCATCGCCTGGTATGAGCCCTGGAGCGTCTCGCCCCGCCTCTCCATCCCCTTGCGCCGCCTGGGGTCTGCCCTGCTGCAAGGGCAGCGGCCTGGGCTGCAACGCCAGGAGCTGTGGCCAGGGGTGCCGGGCGTGGGGATCGGCAGCTGGCTGCCGGAGCTGGAATTCACCCACTACCAACCCCATCGCCACTGGCGCCAACTGATCCTTGCGGCAGACCTGCACATCGCCGTTACCGGCAATCCCCTCTGCGCCCATCGTTTTCTGGCATCCGGGGTGCCGTTTCTGGCCTGGATCGGCACCCCTTGGCATGGCGATCGGGTCGATCGGGTGCGCCAGTTTCCCGCCCACCGGCGCCTGCTTGATGCCGCCGTGAACAGCCCGGTGCTGCGCCGCCAGGAACGCCGCGTGCTCCAGTCCCAGCAGGGGCACTTGCTCACCATCAGCCGCCGCACCGCCCAGGAGCTCGAGCAGCTCTCCGGCCGCCCCGTGGCGGGGGTGCTCTATCTGCCCCCCGATCCCGAGCTCTTCCACCCCGACCCCGCGGCGCGGGTGCCCTGGCGCATCGGCTTTTCCGGCCGCTACAGCGATCCCCGCAAACAGCTACCCCTCTTGCTCGATGCCCTGGCCCTGCTGGTGCGCCAGGGCCACCCGGTGCAGCTGGAGCTCACCGGTGAACGCGCTGGCCACCCGTTGATCTCCCAGGCGCTGGCCGCCCGCGGCCTGCTGGCTCACGTGCGCTGCCACCCCTATCTGCAGCCCGCCGAGCTGGCCCGGGTGATCCAGCGCTGGGATCTGTTTGTGATCCCCTCCCACCAGGAGGGCCTCTGCATTGCCGCACTTGAGGCCATGGCCTGCGGTGTGCCGGTGGTGAGCACCCGCTGCGGCGGCCCGGAAGACTTTGTGATCCCCGGGCAAACCGGCACCCTGGTGCCCCACGCAGCGGCAGCCATGGCCGCGGCCATTTCCCAAATCTGCGGTGATGCCCCTCAACGCCAGCGGCTCAGCGCCGGCGCCCTGGCCTGGATCGCCGCCCATGCCGATGCCACCGAGGCCCGCCGCCGCTTCCGCCAGCACCTGCGCGCCGTGTATCCAGCCCTGCTGATCCCTGATTCCTGATCCCCGATGCCTGAGCCTGCGGCCGCGCCTCTCGATCTGGTCACCCCGTTGATCCTCACCTACAACGAGGAGGCCAACATCAGCCGCACCCTCGCCGGCCTGCGTTGGGCCCGCCGCATCGTGGTGGTCGACAGCTTCAGCACCGATGCCACCCTCGAGCTGCTGTCTCAGTACCCCCAGGTGGAGGTAGTGCAGCGGGCCTTTGATTCCTTCGCCGAGCAGTGCAACTTCGGCCTGCAGTTGATCCGCACCCCCTGGTGCCTCAGCCTCGATGCCGACCACCTAATCACCCCAGCCTTCCAAGCAGAGCTGGCAGAGGTGGTGGCCGCCGCACCAGCCGAGGTGACGGCCGTGCTCACCCCCTTCCGCTATTGCGTGCAAGGCAAACCGCTGCGGGGCACCCTGTTGCCGCCCCGCTTCAACCTGATCCGCCCCGATGGCGGCCACTACCTAAACGATGGCCATGCCCATCGTTTCCTGCCAAGTAGCCGCACCCTGGTGATGCACCAGCCCATCCTTCACGACGACCGCAAACCCCTCAGCCGCTGGCTGTCCAGCCAGCAGCGGTACCTGCAGCAGGAAACCCACAAGCTGCTCACCACCCCCCACCACCAGCTCTCCCGCGGCGACCGCCTGCGCAAGCGCCACGTGATCGCCCCCTTTGCAGTGCTGGGCCTCTGCCTGATCTGGCACCGCGGCCTGCTCGACGGCTGGCGCGGCTGGTTCTACGCCTTCCAGCGCCTGTATGTGGAAACCTTACTCAGCCTGATGCTCTGGGAGGCCCGCCGTGGTGGCTGACCCCCTTCTGCCCGACTACGGCTGGAGCGAGCAGACGCCCCACACCGAGGCCTACTTGCTGGCACCGCTTCAACAGCTGCTGCGCGAATTTGTGCCCCCGTCCGCTCGGCAAGCGTCTCCGGCTCAATTGCCAGCAGTGCTTGATCTGGGCTGCGGCAATGGTGCGCTTGCAGAGGAGCTTCTTAGCTGGGGCTATGACGCCATCGGCATTGACCCCAGCGCCAGCGGCATCGCCCAAGCCCGCCGGCGCTTGCCATCCATCACTTTCCATCAAGCCACTGCCGATACGGCTGCGATGGCGCAGCTGCAGCTGCCCGCCTTTGATGCAATTGTGAGCACCGAGGTCGTGGAACATGTGTACAGCCCGCGCCAATGGGCGGCAGCGGCCTATGCAGCCCTCAAGCCCGGCGGCGTGGTGATCTGCTCCACGCCTTATCACGGCTACCTAAAGAACTGCGCCCTGGCCCTCAGCGGCAAGCTCGACGCCCACTTCACCGCCCTCTGGGACGGCGGTCACATCAAGTTCTGGAGCCGCCGCACTCTCACAGCCCTGCTGCAAGAGGCCGGCTTCCAGACGGTGGCCTTCCGTGGTGCTGGTCGCTGGCCCTGGCTTTGGAAGTCGATGCTGATCGCTGCGCGTAAGCCCCTGGGTGATCCACCAGGGCCTCACTTCTCCTAACCCCTCACCCTATGAGCACCCTGGCACCCCGCTTCTGAGTGTCTAAGGCCACCTTTATCAAAGTGGCGGAACAAATCCGGCCTGCGCTTTTCGTGCCCCTGGCTCCTCTTGGTGTGTCAGCACTTGCCTGACGCGATAACCTCGCTCCCATAACCCACAACAACCACGATCGCTGGAAAGAGCTTCGGCCCAGTCACGATTGGCATTAGCAGAAATGCTTGAATCGCCCCCCGCGGCTTTTGTGCAGTCAGCGGCGATTGTCGATGGCAACTAAGCAGAGCTTGTGGTGCAACGTTACGTTGCCGCTGCCTTTCGCCCAGCAAGAAAGGGCAACCCATCCCAAGCAGAAAAGCTCCGAAGAGCTTAAGGTCTAATACGCTTTTCAACGCATAAATAAATATCGAGAAGTGGGGCGCACTTGAATGTGAATCGAATCGACCCCAGGCTGCAGTCTAAAACTAAAGAGTGGTAATTTAAAAAGCTTTAATTTTAAATGGATCATTAGGCGGGGGGAGGCCATGAGAGGCATACAAGAAGCCCTCGTGTTGGTACAGTCAAGGTGACGCCAGAAATCAAAAAAATAATAGAAACAAAAGAATCGCTAGGCTTGCGAGGCTCTTGTTATGTTTGCCCACAAAATTAATAACACTTCGTGGTAAGCAGTCTAGTCAGATAAAGCCCCCTGCGATTAGGTTATTCAGAGCTTACTTATGCGTTTAGGCTGAGATTTAGCAGGGCATCCATCGGGCTTATACAATTTCAAGCAGACCATGCCGATTGAGCACATGCAAAATAGCTCGGTTAAAGGTTTTCTATGGGCATATGCTACGCACTCCTTCCGACTGCCCACCAGCGGTAGGCCCACTGAATCCAGCTATCAAATACTTTGTCACTTCAGATCATGATCAATATATTTATTGAACTTGGATAAAAGTCTATAAAGTCCTCAAATCTCAAAAGAATTTTATCCATCCTTTGTTAGCCAATAAGCTCGATGTCGAACAGCAAAACTGCAATCTATCGGCCAGAAATAGATGGCCTGCGCGCAGTCGCCGTCCTCGCGGTACTCATTAATCATCTTAATCACAAAATACTTCCAGGGGGATATCTAGGAGTTGATGTTTTCTTCGTAATTTCAGGCTATGTTGTCACAGCCTCACTGATAAATCGGCTCAACGAAGATTTGCGGATATTTTTGGTAGGTTTTTATCAGCGTCGCTTTCGCAGGCTGCAACCAGCTCTCTTGCTAACTTTTGTAATAACTATTATAGTATTTAATGTTTTTGTTAGCCCTTCAGAAAGTATCTTCCAGGCATCGAATAGAACTGGAATAGCCTCTCTCTTTGGCGTCTCAAATATCTATTTGCTCCGCCAAGCAACAGACTACTTTGCTGTTAATTCTCAGTTTAATCCATTTCTGCATACATGGTCGCTTGGGGTTGAAGAGCAATTCTATCTTGTCTGGCCAATAATCATAGCTGGATGCTCAAGACTTTCGCTTAGCAGCATATGTTTTAAGCCGTCATTACGCTGGTCAATCTTGGTCTTGGGCACTGTTTCGCTTATTGTTTATTTAGCTTTTTCCCTCAAAGGTGATATTGATTCAGCATTCTTTTTGCCTACTGCTCGGCTATGGGAACTAGCGGCAGGATCATATTTGGCTGCCGGGAAAGACATAAGTAAATCAAGCCTTGATTATTCATTAAAACTTCCCTCGAAAGCTTTGCCATTTATGCTGCCTCTGTTGATTTTCACGTTCTTTGCTCCAGATACGATTAAGATTGTCCCCACATTGCTTTGTGTTGCATTTACTTTATTGCTGATTGGCAATGTCCAAAATTCAAGCTCTACTTTCAAGCTTCTTGCAAATCCAGTAGCACAAGCTATTGGAAATAAATCCTACTCTCTCTACTTATGGCATTGGCCAGTTATCGTGACTGCTCGATGGACGATCGGGGTTGGCGTATGGTCATTGGTTCCTATTTTGATTTTGATTACCATTTTTACCCTTTTATCTTATCGAGTAGAGTCATATTTCAGAGCCGCTAACCCTTCTAGGCTTCTTATTTACAATCCTCTAGTTGCCTATCCTTCTTTATCAGTTTTTGCGGCTGCCGGAGCTTTTATTCTACAGGGGGCCTTGCAAGGAAGAATATTTGCTGGTCGACCAGATATTAATTTTACACCTGTAACTGATAGGCAAATAAGTGGAACGCGAATCAACACAGTTAACTGCTTTCGTGAGCCCACCTCTCCGATTAGCAATAGTTCGCGATTTAGTGATTGCTTGTATAAGCCTTTTGCGAGGAGACCAACTATATTCTTTTTAGGCGATAGCCATGCAGACGCAATTACGGCAATAGGGAGTCAGTTGGTTGCTCAGGGAAAGTATAATGTTTCTTTTGTCTCGAGAGGTGGCTGCCCTTCTCCCTACTTCAAGCCATGGGCGAATGATCGCCATAAGCTTGAAAGGTATAAGCTTTGTGATGAACATTACAGATTTGTGATTTCAAAGGTTTTTTCTTTGGTCAGTTCAGGCGACTACGTTGTGATTGTCTCAAATTTTCCTGGTTACCTAAAAGGTTTAACACAAGAAGATTACCCCAAAGCTTTTGCTTCACTTGATATGCAGCTAAATAGGCTTGCAAGGTCTCTGAAAAACAAACATGCAAGCCTAATAGTTTTTAAATCGTTGCCATTCTTCTCTAGTCGCCCTGACCATACTCAGCCAATAACGATTTGCAAAGAAGAATGGTTTCGGCCTCAAAAAGCCATCCCAGACAC
>NZ_JAGQCO010000052.1:0-14332 GCF_024346235.1 Cyanobium sp. BA5m-21 | reverse complement strand
TGTCGACCAGCAGCGGTGAACACGGGTGGGGATCAAAGGACCCTTGCAGCAGATCAGGGCTGTGGAACAGGTGCAGCTCCGCCGCCGTAGCCCCTGGCAATGACGGGCAGTTGTGGCTGTTCACCAGCAACCACCAGCCGCCATCCTCAGCTGGAATCAGGATCGGATCGATCCAGGATTGACCCCGAAGCAGCACCCGCTCCAGGCGCCAGTGGGCCGGAAAGCTGGTGGCCCGGTAGAGGCGCACCTCTACCGCACTGGCACTCTCCACGGTGGCAAACCAGGTGCCGTTGTGGTGAACCACCCTCGGGAACGAGAGGTGAAACGGCTCCTCGATCACGGTGCCGTAGGCGCACAGGCCTTCCGGCCGTACCGCAAACAGATCGATTACCCCCTTGCCGGCGTCTGCCCGCCAGCGTTCTGAGAAGAGCCAGAGGTTCGGCCCTTCGGCAAGCAGGAAGGGATCGGCAAACCAGTCGCCGCCTTGGTGGGGCAAGTGATGCAGAATCTGCACCTCCTGGGAGCCGGGATCTAGGCGGCCGACGGCAATCTGCCAGGCTGCCTCAGATCCGCGCTGCCAATGGCTCAGGCGCCGGCTCACACCAGCCTGAAGCCAACGGCGGCGGCTCTGGAGGCGCAGACCAAGCGGAACAACTGCGGCCGGAAGCAGCGGCAGTGGTTTTTCAAGGGGAGCGATCCGCAACAGCTGCTGGCGCTGCTCGCAGAGCCCCAGCCACCAGATCAGAGTGTCGGCCAGGGCCAGCAGGCAGCGGCGTTGATGCCGGCGCCAGCGGGACAGGCTGGGCAGTGCCAGCTGCGTCACACAGCGGAGCTCGAGGGCAGGACCCGATTCGAACTCGAACACCCCAAACCGTGAGGCCGGATCGCCCCTGGATGGAGCCTCAAGCGCAGCTCCGGGGCCCAGTTCCCGGGCTGCGCCCTCGCACAATTCGGCCACCACCAGGGCTCCGATCGGATAAGTGGGAGGTTCGGAGCGGCTTTCCAGCCATCGCGCTGGAGCCAACAGCAATGTGATTGGGGCCTCGCCCTGGCTTCCTGGAGTGCGGCTATGGCCCTGCTTCCAGTTTGGCCATGGCGTGAGCCGCAGATGCTCGCCGTTACCAAGTGCTTGCTGCAGGCGCGCTGCAAGCACTTGGTGGGTGGGTTCCGCCGGATCGAGAACAAGCTCCAGAAGCAGCACGTTCAGGCCAGCCAGATGGCTACATAAGATCTGGCCATAACCGTTAGCATCACAAGCCAATAGTGAGCATAATCATAAAATGGCAGATCTGGGATATCTTGCATTGTGCAGCCATCAAATGAGTGAATTTACAATGGAGTCGAACTCGGTAATTGAATTAAAGATTGTTCGGCTAACGGGCAAAAATGGCGTTGGCCCACTTAATTGCCATCGAGCCAGAGGAGCCTTCGTAAACCGAGGGGGCAACGCCGGTCAAATCAATGCACTTAAACCCAGCCTTTTCCATATATTCATATACTGGCGGGAAATAGGCTATCTGCTTATTCTCGGATGCAAATCCAACCTCCACTATAACCATGAGATTTTGTTTTGAGCGAAGCAGCTCCTTCATGCCGCTAAGAGCGCTGAGCTCGTGGCCTTCAATGTTGAGCTTTACGATTATTGTGCAATTGTTCAATTGCTGACGTTCTAGTAATTCGTCGAGTGTCGCAGTTTCTATGGTTTCATCTCCCAAGGGGCCGTCCTTCCATTCTTCGTTGTTTTCGATCGAATGGCATTGCTCATGGCTAGCCAAATGGATCTTCAGCTTGCCCTTTTGATTAGATAAAGCCAGTTTGATAGGTTGGTAGTCAAAGGCTTTGCATTCGTTTGCGGCATCTTTTAGAATGCGGAAATTTGACTCTACAGGCTCAAAGCCGATTGCTTTCAATTTGAGGCTGTAATTTTTTAAAACTTTTACTAGGCATGGGATGCTTTGCCCTATATTGGCACCTCCGTCAATGAATAAAATATCCATGGGCTGATAAAGCTTGATGGCTGCTTCAAATGCTCTTTCAATATGGCTCTTGTCCTTGACTACTACATATCCCAAGAAATTTATGGCACGAGCTGCCATATGCTTGAAAGCCGTTTTTGGATGGATCATGTTTAAATTTTAGGTTCTCTGCAAATGAGCGATCAGGGTGATGATCTGATTTCCTTGGGTTACTTTGCTTTCGATAGGTGGATTCCCTTGTCGGTCTTGTGTCGCTTGACCTGTAGCTTGGATGCTTTGTAACTACTCACTCAGCTACGAGTGAGAGGGGGCATTAGAACTAAAAAATAACGTTGCTATTGATCCCAGCATTGATGCTTTGAACGCATTTTAGCAATTGTTCGGCGCTGCGCTGGCGTGTGAACTCGGCCTGATGGCGTTTTGCGGCGGCTTGGCCCATGGCGATCAGACTTTCGGGTTCGCTGATCAGCCGCTCCAGCTGGGCGGCGAGATCAGCAGCATCGCCGCTGCGGAACAGCAACCCTGTGTTGGGTGCATCCACCAGCATCGGGTTGCCGCCGGTGTTGGAGGCGAGCACGGCCCTGCCGGCGGCCATGGCTTCCATCGCCACGGTGCTCTGCGTTTCACTGCGGGAGGGGATCACCACCAAGGCCGCTTCGGCGTAGAAGGCGCCAAGGCTGTGGCGCGGCTGCGGCGGCAGAAACCGCACACGGCTGTGCAGGCCCTCGGCCTGGAGCTGCCGCTGAATAGGGGCTAGCAATGCCACATCCGGGCTGCCGATGCAGGTGAGCTGCAGGGCGAGGTGGTGAGGAGCCAGTTGGCGGAAGGCCTGCAGCAGCAGGTCGATCCCTTTGTTGGCCTCCAGGCGACCCACGAACAGCAGCTTCTGGCCCCGGGGCGGTGGGGCGGATCCATCCAGGCCGATTTCAACAGAGTCCACGCCATTCGGCACCAGATGCACGTGCTGGGAATTGGCACCACCATGGATGGCCAGTTTGGCCATGTTGGGAGAGAGGGCCAGCACCGCGTCGGCGCACCGATAGGCGGGAGAGGTGCAGAGGGAATACCAGGCGGTGAGGCGCGGGTCGTAGGTGCCGCGTGGGCGATCAAAGATATCGCCATGCATCACCATCACCACCCGGCAGCCCAGACGCCGCTGCAGCAGGGGGGCAAGCAGAGCGGTGGGCGGATGGCTGTGGAACAGAACCAGATCGATCCGCTGGGGCGGGCGGGCGTAGCCGAGCCGCGCGCCCACTTTCAGGATGAACAGAATCTGGCGGGGCACATGGGCATAGCGCCTCAGCCATCGCAGGGCCGGCACCCGCACCTGTTGGAACTGGATGGCCGGAGCACCCGCAGGAGGGCCGCCATCGCTGATCACCGAGCAGGCATGCGTATCGTTTAGGGCAGCCACTTGGTTGAGGCAGCAGGTGGCAACAGCACCTCCCTCATCTAAACCCTGGAGCACTGAGACGATACGCACTAGCTAATGAGGAAGGATGTGCAGATATTTAGAATAGCTGAGAGATTGGAAGGCGTGCTTAGGTTTTGATTTACCATTTGGCTTCTTCTGAGAAGAAAATTACCCTGCCTTGAAAGGGGCGCAGCCCGCAGAGAGCGATGGTTCGGCGAATCAGGCTGCTGGGCTCCACAGCAGGGCTGGGCACATAGTCGAGCAGCTGCAGCCCGGTGTTGCGGCCGTGGGCGCCGGAGCCGCTGTTGCTGGGCTGGCGGATCAGGCGCACTTCGGGGTAAGCAGCGGCCACCCGATCGGGAGTGTCGTCGGTGGAGGCGTCGTCCACCACGATCACCTCCATGCTGGTGGGTTGCTGCTGCTGGCAGGAGGCGAGCGTCTGGAGCAGCCAGTCGCCACCGTTGAAGGTGGGGATCACCACCGTCACCTGTGGCTCCAGCTCAGAGGATGAAGGGGGCATCAAAGGGCAGGATCGAGCATCAGAGCTTGTAGGGCGCTCACATTGGCGGACCAGGTGAAGTGCCGACTGCGCTCGAGCGCAGCCTCGCCGAGGGCGGCGGTGGCGTAGCGATCCCGCTCGAGCCGGCCGAGGGCTTCGGCCAGGGCGGCGGGATCGCCTGGGGGCACCAGCAGGCCCTCTGCTCCATCGCGCACCAGAAAGGCGATTCCCCCCACGGCGCTGCCGAGCACCGGGTGTCCGCAGGCCATCGCCTCTAGCACCACCGTGGGCAGGGGGTCGTCCAGAGAAGGCACCAAAACCAAATGGCAGCGGCGATAGTGATCAGCCAGGCTGCAACGGGGCTGGGCGCCAAGCCAGTGCACGACTTGGGTCAAGCCCAGCTGCTGGCACAGCACTTCGAGCCGATGCTGTTGGTGGGGGCTCCCTTCCCCGACCAGATCGAGCTGCAGCTTCAAGCCCGTCTGCTGGGATAAAGCCAGAGCCTTGAGGAGTACCTCAACCCCCTTGATCGGATCCAGCCGCCCAACAAACAGAAGCCGCAAGGGCCGCTGCAGCCAGTGCTCAGCTGGCGTTGGGCTCGCATCGCGCAGGCCGATCTCGGCTGGATCCAGGCCGTTGGGAATCAAGGCGATCCGCTCGGGGCGCACACCATGGGCCTGGATGCGTTCAGCCATCACGGGTGAGAGCGCCACCGAAATGGCTGCATGGCGATGGGCATACGGAGTAGTGCACCGGTAGAGCCAGGAGATGGCAGGGTCGTAGCTGCCGGGCGGGCGGTGAAAGATATCGCCATGGCTCACCATGATCTAGCGGATGCGCCTGCCGAAGCGCCATGCCATAGCCGCCGCCACGGGATGGCTGTGGCAGATCACCGGGGTGCAGGCTGCCTGCAGTTCCTTCTGGGTGACCCGTAGCGCCAGCTGAATCCAGAGCAGCTGCCGCGGCAGATGGCTGAAGCGCCGTAGCTCCGTGAGGCCCGGCACACTCACGAGGCGAACCTCCAGCTGGCCCTGCCTGCTCGCCAGCTGGAGCCGGCGCTCAGAGCTGAGCCCATCGCTGATCAGGATTAAAGGCTGCCTGCGGCTGAGGCCGAGGGCCTGCTGCCAGGCCACATTGGCCACGGCACCGGCGCCGCCGAGCCCCTCGCAGATCACGATCACGCTGATGGCTGGCGGCAGGGCAGGGTCAAAAGCGATTTTGCCAGCGACCCGAGCGTGGGGCGCGGCTGGCGCAGCAGGCGCAGAGCGGGGGCAGCCTCTACGCCCATCGCCAGAATGGCAAGGGATTGCCAGCGCCTGCGCTGATCAAGCGCTTCGGCGAGATAGCTCCAGAGGATGTGGCTGAGGGCCAGGCGAAAGCGGCGCCGGTAGCGACGGGGAAATTGGTGGCAGAAGGTGCTGAACAGGGCGCGGCTGCGGCATGCCCGCTGAAGCGGTGAAAGAGGTGCCCATACACCTCCTTGGTGCAGGCGATACACCGACAGGCACTGATCCAGCACGCCCGCATCTCCATGGCAGGCTGCTAGCAGATAAAGGGGCCGATCCAGGCAGTATTGGGAAAAGATCCAAGCGGGCATCTCAACCGCTTGGCGGCGCATCAGCACGCTGGCGAAATGGAAGCTGTAGCCATCGATCATCTGCTCGAAGCCGATGCGGTAGCTGCCGGGAGGCGGGCCGATCTCACGGCTGGGCTCTTTGGCGCTCGGGCTGCGTTGGTCGAGCACCAGGGTGCGGCCACCGCAGAAGGACAGGCTGGGATTGGCGTGGAGCAAGGCAAGCTGAGCTGCCAGCTTGGTGGGTTCGATCCAGTAGTCGTCGCCTTCCAGGAAGGCCACGAAGGCGCCCCGAGCCTGGGCCAGGAGGCGGGCAAAATTGTGGTGAAAGCCCAGTGCCCCTTTCGGTGAGGAGAGCACCTGGATGCGCTGGGGGTCTGCCGCTGCAGCGGCTGCCGCCACCTGGGCCGTTCCGTCGCTGGAGGCATCCTCGCCGATCAACAGCTCCCAATCCTGAAAGGACTGGGCCTGCACTGAGGCAATGGCCTGCTGGAGATAGGCCTCGTGGTTGCGGGTGAGCATCAAAACGCTCACGAGGGGGGGCGGCTGCGTTGGCACCAACTGCGCCACTCAGGTGGCCCAGCGGCCGGTGCGCAGCAGCTGGGCAACACGGGCGCCGAGCCTGGGCCCGACAGCCCGGCTGAGGGTGCCGTAGCGGCGGATCAGGCTGCCGCTGCCTGAGGTGGTGAGCTCGGCAAGGTGCAAGAGGCGATTTCCAAGAGATGCCTCACCAGCCTGATGCAACTGGCGGGCGCTCACGAAGCACTCGTCGCTGAACCGCGCCCACTCAGGTGACTCGAAGGGCACTCCGGCCAACATGGCGGCGGCATAGAGGCGCGGCAGGAACACGCCTTGATCTCGTAGGGCCTGCAACGAAGGCCCACGAGTGACGCGGTTGTCCGATTCATGATCAACCTGCACGGAAACGAAGCTGCCGCAATGGATCAGACGCGGATTCAGTGCGCCCATGCGGGCCTCAAGATCCCAGTCTTCCGGGCGAAAGGCCGGCCAGGGGCCAGCGGCATCGCTAATCCAGCGGCGAAAGAGGGGGGTGTGGGTGTGCCACCAGCGCTCCACCAGTAGGAGGGGGAAGAGATAGTCGATCCGATCTGCAGTGTGGCGGCTGGGATCCTCCAGAACACGGCCATCGGCATGCACATGGCTGCTGGTGCCATAGGCGATCGCGCATTCGGGATGGGCCTCGAGGGCTGCGACTTGGTCGCTGAACTTGTTGGGCAGCAGGTAATCGTCGCTATCTAGATATTGGATATAGGCGCCGCGAGCCTGCTGGCGGCCGGTTTCACGGGCCAGACCCGCACCGCCGTTTGCCTGGCGGAGCACCCGGATCTCTTCGGGATGGGCGGCCTGCAACTCGGCCAGCACCTCGGGGGTGTAGTCGGTAGAACCGTCATCCACCAGCAGGATCTCAATCGGACGGTGGGTTTGCGCCAGCACCGAGGCCACGGCCTTGCGCACCATCTCCGGCCGGTTGTAAACGGGGATGATGGTGGATACGAGATTGGGTTGGATGGCTGGGGTCAACGTGGGCGTCACTCAGAGATAGGGCTCATCCGGATGGCGGCTGCGGATCACACGGGCGGGAGTGCCGTAGGCCAGCACAGCTGAAGGCAGATCGGAAAGGACGAGCGATCCGGCACCCACCACAGTGCTTGGGCCCACCTGCACCCCCTGAATCAAACGGGCGCCCAGGCCGATGAAGCTGCCGGTACCGATATGTACGCGGCCGCCCGTGATCGCCCCCGGCGCCAGGCTGGCGAAGGCTCCTAGGTGGCCGTCGTGGTCGAGGCTGGCCTTGGTGTTTAGCAGGGCTCCTGCGTCCAGCACGCAGCCAGAGCCAACATGGGCCTGGGCCATCACCACCACGCCTGGCGCCAGTGCGGCATCAGCGGCCACCACAGCGGTGGGATCTACCAGGGCAGGGAAGACGGCACCGGGTAGCTGCTGTTGCAGGCGCTGGGTCATGGCCTGGCGCTGATGGTTATCGCCGATGGCCACCAGCAGATGATGCAGGCCATGAAGTTCACAGAGCTGGGGAACATCGGCTTCGCCGCCAAGGATCGGCAGGCCGTGAGCCTGGCTGCCGGCGGGCTGGAAGGAATCAATCAATCCCACGAGTTCATAGCCTCCGTGACGCTGGAGCACGGCCAGCAGTGCGTGGGCGTGGCCGCTGCCGCCGATGACCATAATTTTGAAACAGTTCACGAAATGTCTGGGGTGCAGAGACGTCGCCATCGAGTACCCAGAGCCAGATTGCGGCGAACTGTTTGAAGAGCGAGATGCAAAGGCTGAAGGGCCGTTGAAATGAGCAGCATTCCGTAGGCAAGCGGAGCGCGTTTTAGGAGCCTTGGTGCCTGCGCAAGTTGGATATTCCATGTCTGTAGCCAATGTCTCCAAACGTGCCTCGGAGGAAACACCGCATCCATACGATAAATCCACATTTCACGGCTGATCAGCTCAGGACGAAAACGGAAAAAGAAGAATGCATCCAAGGCGTCGATGCACTCCCTACTCATTTCAAGTTTCTTTAGCCTGTCAGCGTTGTGCCACAATCCCCCATGGTGGCGCCGATAGTATGACATTTCCAAGGGTATAAATCCGCAGGTTCCCCGCGCCATCAAAAAGCCAAGGAGCATTGATTCCCAGCAGACATTGTCGGGAAAACATGGATAGCAAGATAGATGCTCTGCCCTGATCAGGAGCGTGGAGGTGTGAACAGCGTAGCGACGCAATAAGTGATGGATTTGATAAAATGGTAGGTCGCGCAACCACTGCAGCCGATTTAATGTTTTGGCCGCAACAACCGCATACTCAGGGTGGGATCTAATTAAATCACATTGAACACGAAGTTTAATGGGGGCAGTCCAATAATCATCACCTTCCAGAAGTGCGATCAAAGGGGCTCTTGCACGAGTAACTAGGCGCAAGAAATTGGATCGAATACCTACATTTTCATCTGCGGTGATCACACGAATCATCTCCGGATGCTTTTCTTGCAACCGACGAGAAACGGCAAGAGTATTATCAGAAGAGAAATCTTCCCCTATCAAAACTTCAAAGGGCTCAGAGAAATCTTGGCCGAGAATACTTTCAACACATTGCTCAAGATAATGCTCGTGATTGCGGGTCATCACCAAGATGCTTACCTGGGGTGCACGATGGCAAATATTCGGATATTCAATGGCAGGTATCTCTGCCATCATAGAGGAGGTGATCCATCCTGCTTCAGGCCAACTCCAACCACTCTTCGTCATGATCTTCGCCACCAGAGCACGGAGAGACAATCGTATCGGCGGGCTCCTATTCTAGGCGATATTTTATCTCTTAAGGAACCAAATGGTCGTTTGGGTAAGAAAGACAAATCGTCTCCCTGTTCCAAACGGAACCGAGACCTCCATAGCTGTGAATATCTAAGTAGATGGTGGACCACACGAGTACGCGAGATAGAAATACAATGATCCCGAAGGTGGTTTAGCAAAAATATTTCAGGGTTAAGTGAATAGCCCTTACGGATATATTGCATTGCACCATGCAGCCGATCAGAGTAAATTTCCATGAGAGAGGGCGGTCCGAATGCGAATCTGTCATTGAAGCCTCGCCAGTTATCATGGGCTGGAATGTAAATACGATCCCTAGGCAACAAAGATATGTCTTCTAATGGCGAGACATACAGATTATCAAATCGTAGTCGGAAAACCCAGTCGAATACAAATCCATGCTCAGACTCATAATCTTTTCGAAGTGAATCTGCCATGGAAAGACTTCGAAGCTGGCGTAAATATGCAGTCAAAGGACTGCCTTTGTGCCAAGGCCTGCCAACCACATCATGATCATAGGGTAAAAACTCAGCAAAATCGGGCTCAGTCTCTTCTGCAATTACTTTGTGAAAGGGATGAGGATAGCTAAAATGTGAATTGCTGCCTGCGTAATGTGCGAAGGAATAAACGCTATGAGAATTTAGTGGACTCAGAACGTGGCGATGAAGCGACGGATATGTTTTATTGAAATCTCTGAGTTGACCGGAAAAACAAAGTGCAATTTTCACGCTTTACTCCCTTTACTAACTCGGCTAACGTTGGCAAGCATCAAATGATTGAGCAGACTGGATACGATTTGATTCAAGGAATACCTAAATGGATTATATATGAGGCTACTTCCAGATGAGGAAATCTTCGAAGGGATGAATACCTTGACAGCAGAGGCAATCTACCCATAGCAAGCTCTAGGCGGTACCTTATGAATTGTCGGTTTGATATGCCTGGACATGGTACAAGCTGAGTGAAATATCTGTGCTAGTTATATTATTCAGACGATTGATTGCGTTCATACAATTTAAAAAGCCAATATAGCTCCAATAAGACCAATATCAATGGCAAGCATCATGCAAAAGATGGTAGCAAAGGCTATGAATAAGGCGGCATAGTTAACAGCAAAGTGTGCATAGCAAGATAGGAGGAACAAAATCCCACAAAGACAGTCCAAAAGTAAGCTTATGGACTATTAAAAGAGTGATTAATAACAACTGATTTTCAAGACAATGAAAAAGTAAAACAACACGTGTATGGGGCTTTAGTTTGGAAGTAGTTGATACGCCTAGCCGCCTCAAGTGATCTCACATGTATTCTTTAGCAGACTCCAAAGCATCAAAATGTAAGATTATTTATACAAGAAGGGATGGGAAAAGGATCTGTAAGTAAAGAATCACTGCTGAAGATGCAGATCCATTCCGAGCAGGAATCGAATAACAAATAGAGGTCATGAGTTTTTCCAATGATGCTCATAAATTTCGATTCTATGCTTCCAGAGCTAGCAGGAAGATTAGCTGGTCTAATTCGGTAGGACAACAATTGTCATTGGCTTTTGAGCAAAGTAAAAATTTTGCTTTCCTGTTTACTTCAGAGATCTAAATTTTCTAAACAATTTAGAAACAGGGCTATAGCTTAATCTAAAAGGCGTTTCCTCAGGTGGACTTGCCTTAATAACTAGATCGAGAGTGCGCTTGAGGAAACCTTTAAAGCAAGCAAAATTAGAATTAACTGCGATATTAAAATTGATTTCAGCATACGATTCTAGTTCGTGATATAAATCCAAGGATAAATTGCTAAGTATTATTTGGAGTTCATTCAAATCTGAGAAATGCAAGATACCACGCGAGTCGAAAATCTTACTTATGGAAGGGCAGCCATAGTATAAGGGGATAGTTTTGGTCAGAAAGCAATCAATAATTTTTTCGGTAAAATAAAAATCTTCCTTAGAATTTTCCATGGCAATACTAAAGTAGTAAGGCGCAAGGCCATCCAGCTTAAGATCTATAGGATTAAACGAACTGCCGTAAATATCAATGAACTCTTTTTGCTTGGCAACATTATAAGCAACATTTCTAAATGAGTATCCAGTCTTTGACAAGTCATGATCTAGATTGACAATCATTGAGCAAAGTTTTCGCTTTTGATGGGAAGCAATTAAGAATGAATGGAAGTTACTTGCATTAGCGCCTAGGAAGTTTGAGGAAAAAGGGACAAGCTTATAATTCTCATGCAGGGTGGGTAGGTATTTAAGATTAGTAACTGCAAAAAGAAAGTTTCTCGAGATAAACTGATGATTTAAAGGAAGGATATAAAGTGGTGTCTCTTTAAGGAGAGCTAGCCTTCTTTTTCGTGGCAAGAAAAATGGAAACCCAGTATCACAAAGTTCATCTGCTATAAAGAAGTAATGATATGAATTCTCCAGACTTTCAAATGGTGGGATAATATCAATTTCTATTTGATACTCGGGGTTTGATGAGGTGAAATTATAATGACTATAACCGTAAATATCGTCTTCTGCTGGCTTGCCGCCGACTCTTGCACGCTGATCAATAATTACACATCGAATCGTCTTCATATGCTTTGTAATTCGTTTTTTAGTCTATTCAAGATAGGTTTAAGTTGATCTGCTCTCAGCGGATGAGCTCACTCCGCCCCAGCGTCTTTCGCGCTTTTGCGGAGATACTCGAGTATGGGTTGTCAAAAAAAGATGGACAGCTCAAAATGAATAGTACCAATAAATTAAGTATTTTCCCAAAGGCAATCTTATAAACATCTAATGTATTGCAGGGTTCGGTCTTTGCGGAGAGAAATCATTTAGACAGAGGGTTTTCATTTTAATACTTTTACCGATACTGTAGGCTACTTTTGAGCGAAATGTGAGATAGCATAAAGCACGCCGCTTTAGGAATGGTTGATTATCTTTAGTATTAAACGAGTCTATAATAAGCGGGAGTTTAACCTCTCCTACTCGTACGCCTCTTGCAACAATAGCCTTGAGTCTATCTGCTATTTCAGCTTCAAAAGCCCATCCCTGGATATCATCGACAAAAAGATAAGCATCCTCAAAATGCTCAAGCCAAGCTGAGCGTGTACATGCGAATAGGGCAGTCGAGACTATCGGTATATGAAAATTGTAAAACTTAAGATCTTGGCAAATGAACTGATAGCCTAAATTTGACAATACAGATGAAGCTAAAGGGCGTGATAGCCGAAAGAAGTTTTTTACTTGATATCTTCCGGTAATTTTGATAAATGCATTTGAATCAGAAAGAAGCCTGGAATGGCGAACACACTTGGAAATCAGCCACCCTTCGCCATATCCTTTACCTTTTACTGTGGCTTCATCTGCAATTGGATAATGAAGAGTTTCCGTGTGAAAGTGTGGGCTAGCGAGAGAATGGAGATATTTAAAAAGTTCAGATGTTAACTTGGAGCTACTATTCTCAGCCAGAATTAATTTGTCTGTTGCCCTTGTGTCTGAAATCCATTTAATTGAGTGTTGATAACTTATAAAGCGATCCTCTTCTGTCTGGTTGATTGCGTAAATGCCGGTTGTTCGATGTGGGCGAATAGTGGCGGTTAGTACTATGGGAAGGCGTTTGTGCATATTACCATGATTCAAGGGAGACACTTGTATAAAAACTTTTCACGGAATTAAGGCATTGATTTTGCAATAATTTGTTGACGCAAAAAAATATTGGCCTTGACAAAAAGTGTGGGCATCGACTTTGCTAGCATGTATAATAAGCGGCAAATGAGCAATAAAGACTGCTGGAAATTGCGAATACATAGTTTGATCTCCTACGGTTTGCTTGGCAGGCTAGGTAGCTGCCAGCAAAGATGATTCTTCTGCTGTCACTCAGGCGGGCATCAGCAGCGTAGCTTAGGGGCATCATTCGAATCAGCGCCTGAACTTTGCGCTGATCGTCCGGTGCTTGAGTGGCAAGATTGAGCGGAGAGCGTCTAAACTAAATGTCCCTCCAATAAGGGGGCTTTAGTAGGCGCAGACGGCTAGCCTGAAGCAAATTTCCGTTTGCAGGACCTGAGGCTGCAAAAATCACATCATGATGAATGCACAGCTCAGGGGTCGCGGGTCAACAACAGGCAACCCTGGCTTCAATTATAACTAATTTTGACGCCAATGGCTGAAATAAGATTACCGAAGCTAAATTATTTATGTGATACCTTCCCCAAGAGAATGATAATGCTAGCATCTTTTTGATTGGGATCAAGTTGGTGCAACGGGATCCGCATTTGTTGAATGTTTTAGATTTACATAGCATTTCAACGTGCCAAAGTGCAGCATTCAAGTGCTACTCGATGCTGAAGCAACAGACTCTCTATTCTATCAAGGTAGGCAGCTGGTGAAAGTCTAAGCAGTAGAGCTTTACCGCGAACTACAAGCTCATCTCGAAGATCATGATCTGTCATTATCGCCTGAATATTAATTGCAAGATCCTCAGGTTTGCAAGGGTCGAAGTAAAGAACAGAGTTGCCATACTGCTCATAAGAACCAGGAACTTTTGCCACAATTGCCGGGACTCCATAACTCATCGCTTCCAGTGGCGGAATGTTGTCAGGGCCAAAGAAACTTGGAAAGATAAGCGCGAGACAGTTGCGATAAAGTGCGACTAGTTCTTCTCTTGGTAAGAAACCAGGTGCAATGACAAATTCGCTGATTCCCAGGCGACAAGCCATAGAATGAATAGATTGCAGGGTCCCTTTATCAGATCCCGGCAGTACTAGTTTCAAATCGGATCCACTGCTGATTAGAATTTTGAGCGCATAGAGAGCATTGACGTGATTCTTGTGGCTCCAGAATTGAGCGGGATACAGCAAAAACTTTTGGCTGGCAACATTGAATCTGCTTAAGATTGAATGATCTTCAAACCCTTCGACAATCAGCGGCTCTGGACAAGGAAATGGGTTAACGATTATTCGGCTGGGATCGACACCAAAGAACTGCGTCAGTTCGCTGCTGCCGCGCTTGGTGCCTACCACGCAGCAGAAAGCTTTAGTTGCTACATTCATGTAGTGCTCTTGCCTACCAATCCATGACCATTCTCCAAGTTCTGAAACTTCTGGAAAAAATGGTTGAAGACGGTGCTGTAAATCCCAAATTGTTATTATAAATGGAATTTGGGTAGTGAGTATATTTGGATTGGAGGACCACAGAATATCGATATTCGACCTCAATATGTCGATATAGTTAGCTCCGTCTGAAAGTTGCTTGCCAACTGGTTGGCCAAAGAAGTGGCCCGCAAGCTTGGAAACCTTCTGCTCAATGCGACTTAGCAAAAAATTTTCATTCTTGATTAATTTGGGATTAAGAATTAGACATCGCGTTGGATCTATGTTCCAAACTTTTATATCTGCTGCATCGTAAGCTATGGGAATTAGCTTGATAGACTGGCTTCGTCTATGATAGTAACGCTTTAGTGCTTCAGCAAATACGGTATGCTCAAACTCGTATGCGCCTCCATAGGTTGGCAGGGATGAAGGGATTAAAATTCCAACCTTCAATGGACAGTGTAACGGCTCGTC
>NZ_JAGQCO010000051.1:0-14502 GCF_024346235.1 Cyanobium sp. BA5m-21 | reverse complement strand
CGAATCCTTGGGCGTGGTGGCCGATCAGGTGGGCTGCCCCACCAGCACCCTCACCCTGGCGGCGGCCTGTTGGCGGGCGATCGGGGTGGGCGCAGATCCCGCCGCAGATCCCAGCGGCCCCCGCATCCTGCACTGGAGCGATGCCGGCGCCGCCAGCTGGTACGACTTCGCCGTGGCGATTGGCGAGCTGGGGGTGCAGGCCGGCCTGCTGGAGCGGGCCGCCAGGGTGAAACCGCTCACCACCGCCGACTACCCCACTCCGGCCCAACGCCCCAGCTACTCGCTGCTGGAGTGCAGCAGCAGCCGCGTAGCCCTTGGGCTGGAACCTCTGCACTGGCGGGCGGCCCTGGCGCAGGTGCTGGACCCCGCATGAGCGTTGGCGGCAGTGCTCTTTGGGAGTGTGGTGTTTGGGAGTGTCGGCAAATCTGTACGGTCTGTAAATTTTGGTCGCTTTCGGGTCAGCGCCTTTCCGGTCCAATCAGCCCGTCAAGCACCCGTGAAGCGAATCGAGCCCCTTAATCGCTTCACTCGATGAAGCGATTAGGCTGACCCGATGGAGCCTCGATGGATCTGGCAGCAGCCCGACTGGCCCAACTTCCGCTGGGATGGAGCCGCACTTCGGCCTGCACTGCTGCAGGCATCTGCGGCGCGTCAGGGGCTGGCTGAGCAACTGGATCGTCTGGATGCAGGCCTTGGCCGTGAGGCCCTGGCGGTGCTGATCAGCCGCGAGAGCCTCAGCACGGCAGCTATTGAGGGGGAACAGCTGGATCCTGCTGAGGTGCGCTCCTCGGTGGCACGGCGTTTTCAACTGCCTCCGGACACGCCGGGTTCCCCACAGCGGGAGGCCAGCGCCAAGGTGGAGGGTCTGGTGCAGCTCTTGCTGGCCTCGACGGCTGAGCTCGATGAGCCACTGACGCTTGCAACTCTGCATCGGTGGCACGCGGATCTGTTTGCTGCAGGGCCCGATGGGTTGCGTGCCATCGCCATTGGCGATCTGCGCGGATCCCTGCCGATGCAGGTGGTGTCGGGTGCGATCGGCCGGGAAACATTGCATTTCGAGGCGCCGCCACGGGAGGGTTTGGAGGGCCAGCTGACGCTGCTGCTGGATTGGTTCAATGGCCTATCCCTGGAGCTGGATGGCCTGATTCGGGCAGGGCTGGTCCATCTGTGGTTTGTCACTCTGCATCCTTATGACGATGGCAATGGCCGGCTGGCTCGGGCCCTCACGGATCGCGCCCTGGCCCAGATCTCCAGGCCGGAGGTTCAAGCGACGCCAACCGATCGGCTGATGGCCGGCGCCCTGGGGCTCTCAGCCCGGATCCAGCAGCAGCGCCGGGCTTATTACCGGGAGCTGGAGCACTGCCAGCGGGGCCCATCGGAGGTGACGCGCTGGCTGCAGTGGTTTCTTGAGCAGGTGGCGGCGGCGGCTCTCAGCAACCAGGCGGTGGTGGCCGCAGTGCAGGCCAAGGCGCTGTTTTGGTGGCGGCATCGCCATAGCGGTTTCAATGCGCGGCAGCAGAAGCTCCTCAATCGGCTGCTCGATGCTGAACCCGAAGGATTTGAAGGGGGGATGACCCTGCGCAAAGCCATCGGACTCACCAAGGCAAGCCGGGCCACGGCCTGGCGCGATCTCAGCGAACTGGTGGCACGTCAGGCTCTCACGCCGATTGGTGCAGGCCGTAGCCGGGCCTACCGCCTTGGCTTTCCGTTTGAGCTGGACCAGAAGGATCAACCCAGCCATTCCTGAGTGCGCCGAGGAATCATGGATGGGGTGGCAGCGGAGTGTCAGCAATCGGCTTGCCCCAATTGGCTGGAAACCTGTCAGGCTTCTACGGCAGTTGTACGAGCTAAACAGGGTCCCTAATGCAACGGGGATCACCCCAGCAGATGCACTGGTTCGCCGGCTTCGCTCAGCAGGCGCGCTGCTTCGCGGTCGAAGGTGGCCAGCTGCTGGCTGCCCAGCTGCCGTCCGCCGAAAGCGATCACGCCATCAGCGAAATCGCCGCCCCATGCGAGCAGCTTGAGCCCGGCTGTCACGGCCGGTCGATCGGCCACCACGCTGCTGCTGGCAAGCAGCGCTTCGATGGCGCTGACGCAGTCGTGGTTGGAGAAGCGGTAGACACGGCGCAGCACCCAAACCAGTTCGCACAACACAGGCAGGGGGATCGCCACCAGCTCCGCCTGTTCCAGCAGCGCACTGGCTGATTTGGCCTGCTCGGGATCGTCCTGCACCAGGGCGCGCACCAGCACGTTGGTGTCGGCCGTGATCTTCATGGGCTGGTGCTGGGTTGGGCGTTTGCGTCGCCGAGCCCGGCCCAGCCGGCGGCGGCGGCCTGATTCAGCTCCTCCAGGCTGGCGCAGTGGCTGCTGCGGCCTGCCAGCAGGCCGATGAAGCTGTTGATGCTGCCGGTGGCTTGCTCGGCGTGCAGCTCCAGCCGGCCGCCAGGCAACACCTCCACATCAATGCGCTGGCCAGGCTGAATGCCCAGATGGGCCAGTAGATCCTTGCGCAGCGTCACCTGCCCTTTTCGGGTGACGGTGAGGGACCGCGATCGTTTGCGCCCTTGCGTTGGGGGCTCAACCATTGCAATGGGCATCTTCGATCTTGATTGTAAGGCGTTTTTCCCTTGCTGATTAGATTGGTTTCTGTGGCCCTCGATGGGCTGTGATTTGACCCTTGGTAAACAGCGTGATCAGGGCGAGGGGCAGGGCGGCAAAACCCCTGAACATGGGATAGCACAAGCGAACTATTAGGGAATCAGTGGAATCACGGAGAAGCCGGCTGGATCTGGTTGCCACGACCGGGATAGACTTTGGCTATTCGAGCTGAGTTGCGGTGAAAGTGAAGGTGCAGGCCTGGGGCAACAGCCTGGGGCTAAGGATCCCCAAGGCTTACGCCACCGAGCTGGGTGTGGGCTCTGGCAGTGAGATGGAGGTGAAGGTGGAGGCCGGTGCCTTGCTCGCCAGGCCCGCAGAGGCAATCCAGCTTGCGGCTCTTCTTGCTGAGATCACCGCTGAGAACCAACACAGCGAAACTGACTGGGGTGAGCCCACCGGTGCGGAGGTGTGGTGAGAGCACCGGAGCGCGGGGATCTGATCTGGCTCAGCTTCACACCACAGAGTGGGCGTGAACAGGCTGGACGCCGCCCGGCATTGGTGGTGTCGCCATCGACGTACAACAGCAAGGTTGGCCTTGCTTTGGTGTGTCCCATCACCAGCAGGGTGAAGGGATACCCATTTGAAGTGGCGCTGCCGGAAGGCGGGCCGGTGCAGGGGGTGGTGCTGGCGGATCAACTGCGCAGCCTGGACTGGCGCAGCCGAGAGGCTGAGCTGATTGCCAATGCTCCGATTGCGGTGGTGGAGCGGGTGCTGCAGCTGGTTGGAGCGCTGTTGAGCAGCCCGTAACAGTTTGGGGGTGTCAGGAAATCTGTACAACTTGTACAGATTTTGGACGCTTTCAGCTCAGCCTCAGGCATCGGCCAGGCGGCTGGCGCGGTTGGCTTAGCGATCGGTCTGCTTGGCCAGGCTCAAGGGGATGTTGGGGCTTTCCGGGTTCACGGTGATCGACTGCAGCTGGGGCCGCAGCACGAGATCCATGTCTTCCATGGGGATGGCTCCCAGCAGCACCTCGTTGCCCAGCACCATGGCGCCGGTGAAGCAGCGGCGGTTGGCGAAGCTCACCTCAATGGGCCCCATGTAGGGCACCGTGCGCCGGTGTCCATCGGCCAGGATCACCTCTCGCTGTTCCAGCTCTCGCAGCTGCAGCTGGATGGCGATGTGCTCAGGGATGCAGAGGTGCACGGCCCCGGAATCGGCCAGGGCACGCACCTCCACCCCCTGCAGCTCGGGGCGAGAGGGGTTGGAGAGTTGAACGGTGCCGTGAATCAAACCCATCTGATCAGCTTAAAGAGGGTCTTACCTGAGGGCAGCCGCTTCGAGGTGCGGATGGTTTCAGGAACAGCATGCCCCGGTAACCTCCTCAAAGCTGACTGAGCCGATGGCCTCCCCGCTGCCCCAGGGTGTGAACCGGGTGCTGGTGACCGGCGGTGCCGGCTTCATCGGCGGGGCGCTGGTGCGGCGGTTGCTGCGGGACACCAATGCCACGGTGTTCAACCTCGACAAGCTCGGCTACGCCAGCGATCTCACCAGCATCGAGCTCACCCTCGCTGAGCTGGGCCCGGCGGCGCTGGGCCGGCACCAGCTGCTGCGGGTGGATCTGGCCCATGCCGAAGCCACGGCTGAGGCGGTGCGGCAGGCCGATCCGGATCTGGTGTTCCATCTTGCTGCCGAGAGCCATGTGGATCGCTCGATCAGCGGCCCAGGTGCCTTCATCGAGAGCAATGTGCAGGGCACCTTCCATCTGCTGCAGGGGGTGCGCGCCCACTGGGAGCAGCTGCCTCAGGAGCGACAGGAGCGCTTCCGTTTGCACCACATCAGCACCGACGAGGTGTTCGGCTCCCTGGGGCCCACGGGTCGCTTTTGCGAAACGACCCCCTACGACCCCCGCTCCCCCTATTCCGCCAGCAAGGCCGCCAGCGACCATCTGGTGCAGGCCTGGCACCACACCTACGGGCTGCCGGTGGTGCTCACCAACTGCTCCAACAACTACGGCCCCTGGCAGTTTCCCGAGAAGCTGATCCCGGTGGTGATCCTCAAGGCGGCGGCCGGGGAGCCGATTCCGCTTTACGGCGATGGCCTGAACGTGCGCGATTGGCTGTACGTGGAGGACCACGTGGAAGCTCTGCTTTTGGCAGCCAGCCGGGGGCGCCTGGGCGAGAGCTACTGCGTGGGTGGTGCCGGGGATCACGGAAGCCCGAGCGAACGCAGCAACACGGATGTGGTGCAGGCGATCTGCGCCCTCCTCGATGGGCTACGCCCCGCTGGCGCTCCCCACAGTCGCTTGATCTCGCCGGTGACCGATCGCCCCGGCCACGACCGCCGCTATGCCATTGATGCCAGCAAGATCACGCTGGGGTTGGGCTGGAAGCCGCTACACAGTTTTGAGGAGGGCTTAGAGGCTACGGTGCGCTGGGGGCTCAGCCATCTCCAGTGGTGCCAGCAGGTGTGCGATCGGGCTGGCTACTGCGGGCAACGCATTGGGGAGAAGACTTGATTACCCCATGAAGCAATCAATGAAACCTGTCAGGGCGTATCCATCGGATTGTCCAGCCGATGAGAGTGCCGATAGCCCTTCGTTTGATTGGCTGATGCCGCTTGCGCCATGGGAAGACCCAGAAATTCTCTCTCAGACTCTCGAAAGCCTGAAGCAGCAAACTTGGCAGGCTAGGGCTCTTGTGGTGAGCGTGGATGGCAGGCTCGGCACCTTATTAGAAGCCACTTTGCAGGCATCAGCCTTGCCAATAGAGATTCACCAATCGATGCATTGGGAAGGGACTGGCCCTGTTTTGGCACGGGGAATGTTGGCTTGTAAAAGCGAAAATGTGCTTCGGGTTGATGCTGATGATTTATCCGTGCCGGAGCGTTCTCGTTGGCAGGTTGAGCAGATGCTTGCTGATCCCAATCTCGCCGTACTTGGTGGACAGCTGGAGGAAATAGGGTGGGACGGCCAGCTCAAGAATGCTCAGCATTTACGGCAGGTTCCTCTAAATACAGAGTCTATTGAGGGGTTAGCCTGCTGGCGTAATCCAATGAATCATCCCACGGTCGCTCTGCGTCGCAGCAAGATACTGGATGCCGGTAACTATAGAACTTGTCCGTATTTTGAGGATTGGGACTTGTGGCTGAGGATGCTGAAGCGTGGCATGCTTTTGCGTAATGATCCTCGGGTCTTAGTCTGTGCAAGAGTTGGGGCTGACCATTTATCGCGGCGACACGGATGGCGTTATCTGAAGAACGAGTATTTGTTTCTGTTGGGGGCACTCCACTCGTCATTGATTCCATTCCCCACTGTGATCGTTCTCTTTTTCACCCGCCTGCCTTTGAGGCTTTTGCCTAAGCAATGGCTGCGGACCTTTATGGCCGTGTTCCTGAGACGAGATGGTTGAGCAGATTCAGGATGATATTGAGCCTCGTCTGATCCTATGGGTCTTTCCAGCTGTTCTCAGTAGTAGTAGCAATGGCCATCGGTCGATGGCGTACATGATTCACATGTTAGTTCAGCGGGGTTATCCCTGCGGAGTGTTGGTTCCTTCAATATCTCGCTTTAAGCAGCTCTCAACATTACAGCTGCCGAATGGTGTTTTTCTAATCAAGAATGAACACCCCCCAAAATCAAGTCTTTGTGTTGTTGCACCGGATACAGCTGATCCATACTTCATTGAAACCTTGCGCTCTTACGGGCATCGAGTGCTCTGGTGGCTGATGGCACCCCCAGTATTGCTGGGCAGCCCCTTTCCCAAAGTTCAGGCCAACGACTCTGTTGCTATTTATTCGTCATTTGTTCTACCTGATCACAATGATTATTGTTTTGTCCAGGATCCTTCCTGCTTTCAACAGATCTCAGTCCAGAAATACTCAAATCGTTTGGATACCCTCTTAAAACCATCAGTGCGTTGTCTCAGAGTTGGTATTTATTGCGGTAAGGCTCGGCTAACACTGCTGTCGCAAGTTTTAGAGAGCTTTTTAAGTGGGGTAGAGATTGTGCCTTTCAGCCGAAACTGGCCCAGTGGGCGTAGTGATTATAATGAGTTAATAAATTCTTTGGACGGCTTAATCTGTTTTGATCCGCTTACGGCAGTGATTTTAGATATCGTGGCTCAGGCCAAGCCTGTGTTCCTTCCCAATAATCCATTCCCTTTATCGGCGTATGAGGATTTTCCCCTCAGTTGCCTGCGGCTTGTATATACCGATGATCTGCAGTTTTTGTCTCAATTCCGATCATGCCCTAGTGGCTGGATCGGACGGAATAATTCCATTCACGATGAAATTGAGACCGCAAATGATAAGGGATTTCATCTATTTATAAAAATGATTGAGAATTTGTATCCCAATAGAGCCAATGCGTATTACACGCAGTCCATTACGGCTGAGCTCCAAAGCTACGTCGATAGGCTAGAAGTTGTATCAACAATCGACCCATGCCTAGATGGTCAGGCAGCAAGTGCAGAATTTTTATGGATTTATCTTCGGATTCTTGCTTTACCTCATCTTATCCGAGGGTGGATGCGTCGAATTTTGTTGCTGATGTTAAATACTTCAGACAGATTGGCACACCTTGATTGCGGAAGATTTGTATTGCGGCTAACAATTTATCTTCCTTCTACACTCCGGGCTTTACAGGCTCGGATTAGTTGGATCGTATTATCAATATATCAAAAATGGTTGCTACCAGCGATCCGCAGAGCCTTCGCTGCCTAATATTTTTCGTATCTGTTTGGGCCAAATCTTTGTGGGTAGAGCTAGCAGAGGCAGGCTAAGTAGGGCAATAAGCATGAAACGCTTTGATAGGCTGCTTAAAACAAATAATATTCTGAGCCAGGATACGTCAGTTGCAGGCCTTTGGTAGAAGGCCCGAATTCTCATGATTTTTGCCAAGAGTTTGGAATTGGCCCCACCAAACAAACATTTGCGAAGGGCGCGTCTGTTAGTTTCTGATAGGTAACCATGGGCGAGCTGGGTGTTGATGCACATTTCTACCCATGAGGCTGCCTTGGGCCAGCTGTCTTGATTTTCACAAAAGGCGATCGGCCGATCACAAGAAAAGAGAATGTATCGATTTTCTTGATCACAGCAAGCTAGGGCTGGCAGCAGATGTGATAACTTAGTTCCATACCCCAAATACGCCTGGCTAATGTATTGACATATCTGTTCGCGCCTGAATACCCAGCCTGATATTAACAAGAGATTGTTGAACCATCCGTTGATATTGGTGCCATGGATCCCTGATATTGCTGTCATCAGGTTGTTGTGCTGTTCTATCTTGAGATGTCCATAGAGTTCGGTGTCAAATCTTATGGCTGCAATCGATGTGTCGCAGCCGCTGATGTGTCGCTGAATAACTGAGAGGTACTCGTTGTTAAGCCTGTCATCATCTCCCATGATATGTACCCACTCTGTGCTGCAATTCTCAAAGGCTCGGAGAAAGTTAGCACCTGCAGAAAGATTGCAGCAGCGCCGCTCGATTCTGATCCCTTTGAATAAGTCTTCTCCAAGATCGACAATGTCCCAATGATCGGAAGAATTGTCTGAAACCACTACATCGATATGTTTCCATAAACATAATAACTGTATTTGCTGCAGAAGTAGCCGAAGTTCTTTTGGTCTATTGTAAGTGGGTATCCAGAGAGTGAGATTAATACCCTTGTTCGAGTCAAAGCGGCCTTCGGATTGTTTCAAAACTAATTAGCCTGTTGATAGCGTGGATTATGGGGCCCCTTTGTGAATCGTATCCCGGCCATCGTAGAAAGCGCTATTTTAAAAAGCTCAAGAGTCAAGGGTGAGTGACTGCCAAAAACTGAAGAGGGGTTAGTGATAAATTTCACCTAATAGATTTGATGAGTAGGCCGTCAAAGCGTTGCCGAGGGCGAGGTTTTCCAACAACTTTATGCTTTGATAATAAATTTTTAAGCCAGGGCGCCGACCGCCTGTGAAAAAAAACTTATTAGTATTTATACTGAAATACGAATGGCAATGGGTGTAAGCATCCCGAATTAAGCATTGGGCTTTAGGATATGATTACATGCTGTCCGTGGACGGCTTGAATGGAGGGCTGGCTGTGATGCAATCTTGGCTTTTGAGACTCAAGCAGTCAGCCTTATTCGTCGGAGTCACTTCGCTATTGGGATGCGTACTGGCTCTTTCTTTTACTTTCACTTTTACGGAAGGTTGGTTCGGAGAGTGGGGTGGGAATGCAGGAGAGGCATACGAGCGTGGAATGCCATTTCCCCCTTTTTACTCTCTCTTATACAATACACTTCTATTACTTGCATCCAAGGCAGGCATTGACCACTTTTTACTCCTTCGTCTAGTTGGCACGCTTATAACCTTGGCCCTCTTCATAGGGTCATACTTGCTGTGTCGAAGGCTCGGTGCTCCGAAGGCTGCTTCAGCAATTGCATCGTGCTCGGGCATAAGCTTGGGATACAGCATGCCAGCTTTTGTTATTTATGATTATACCCCATTTATAATGCTTCTTCTAACATGGAGCTTGGTTGCTCTCTCTTACTGCCAAAGAGAAAAGTCAGGCGTTCTGGTTAAAAACCAGGCGAAGGAAGTTTTCTGGAGCCTCATGGCTGCAGTAAGCATAATTTCTATGGCAACGACAAAGCAGAATTATGCAGCTTACGCAGGAATTTATTCCCTTATCTATATTATGAAGTCAAATCGGATCGCCAAGTTCGCATTCCTTGGATTTATGGCGACGTCGATCTCAATCTATCTTCAATGGCAAATATCTTCAACTGGAATCATCGGTCTTTTCAATATCTATACGGATGCTAGTTATAAAGGAGGTGGTGGATCAATAGTGTCTAGAGTCCTGCTTTCAGTGCTCGAATCATTAAAGGCTCCAGACTATAGCGCTACTTTGAATGCATTTGCTATTGGCATATTGCTTGCTTACCTGTTAACATGTTATGCATCTCGTACCAATCTTGTAGCTAATTTCGCAAGTCTTGCCGCCATAAAACATAGCAAACATGTAAGTTCTGTGATGAGTATTGCGACCTTTGCCATGGCAATCGCTCTCTTGGCGCTACTCTCGGGTGTCACCCAAAGCATAGTACCAGTTATTCGAGGTGCGGGCGTCGCGCTTATAGTTATATTTGTGATTGTCGCGGCATTCGTTGATAAAGGTATTGACGGCCCAACCTCTAAGCAAGCTCAGTTGCTTGCCGTTCCTATGCTTTCAGTAGTTATGCTCAATGCAATGTCTGGATCAACTGGTGGGCTGGACTCATTTATCCCCTTTAGCCTGTCTATCTGTCTTGTATTAAAAGAACTTGAGCTCGTGCTGGCTGCGAAGGCGAAGGGGCAAGGAAATCCACTAAAAATCAAAAGCTTATTAGCACTAATGTCTATGCTTTACCTATGGGCTGTTCCTGTGGGAGCCTTGAGGGATATTCTCGGAAAAGGATATACTTGGTGGGGTGTATCTGAGAGACCATCAACTTCTTCAATATCCTTTTTTCTGCAAAAAATAAGAAATCAAAAGCCGCAGGAATTAAGTTATTCGGGAAGAGATCTTATGAATGAATCCCAGAGGGCTTATGCGGATCGCCTTGTCAGGCTTGTGCAAAGATATAAGCTTCGAAACCCTTTAAAACCCTTTTCAATCTTAGCCTTTCCAAATATACCTATTATCTACACAATAAGCCAGTCTCGGTCCTATGCCAATGCTCCAGTGCCATGGATTGATGTATTGCCTATGCGTGTTTCTTCGCGAATCATAAGCAAATGGAACCAAGAAAAGCCAGACATTATAGTATACAACCTTTTGCCAATGGCAGCCTATGCGCAACAGCAAAAAGCTTTTGCTGGCCAAGATTCAGGCGATCGCGCAATGCTTAAGCTAAATCGGGACATATTAAGATTGGCCTTCGATGGCTACTATGTAATCATTGATGGATATTCAAATGATCAATATGGAATATTTACTCTTGTAAGTCGAGACGTATTTGATTTCTCGGCCATTGGTTTTGACGGCACCAATGATCAAAGGCTAATGCCAGGGCTTCCTGGGCTAAATCTCCTCACGAGAAGACAGCAATATCTCTTGAGCCAGTTAACTGAACAGCGCAAAGGCGGAACAGATCTTATTTCGCTATCAGCTATAAATCAAATGCATAGCGTAAATATTGCCCCTCGATCAGAAGGGTGTCAGTACGAAAAAGTTTTTACTAAGCAAGTTAACCAGCTTTGGGCCAGAGATCGCACCACTGTGAACTCAAACAGGCTGTTGGCAGAGAAAAATACTGCAGCCAGTTCGCCTAATTCTAGTTTAATAGCGATTGCTGCGCAGAATGACTTTTCATCATTGCTAAAAAATGGGTACGCTTCTAGTATTCCAGTGGATTGCCCTTAGGGAAGCCTGGGGAGTAAGGGATTGATAAGCAGTTGGGGTGAAAGCTTCCCCGTCCGGTCCGATGTTGCCTATCAGATCGTGCATCACAGTAGGTCACTGTCATTCTTTGTAGCCAGCCTCTTCTTTCCGCGCCAGCTCCAATGAGAACCGAAGGCCTAACATCATCTCATTGTATGTTTGCACATGTAAACCGCGGCGCGCCATAAATGCAGGAGCTTTGCCCTCTCGATGTCGAGGACCTTGCCGCCATGACGCTCGGTGCTCCGGTACTGTCCTACAACCTGCCAGACGTGGCGCTCTGAGGCCCTGAGTTGGACTGGTTTTTTTGGACAAGCCCCATCGTTAACCTCTGAGGCGGGGTACCGGCCCTGATCGGGGCTCCCATCGATGAGCAAGCGCCGCACCCAATAGCCCCGAGTTCAAGGCCAGGGTCGCCATGGAGGCGATCAGTGGCCGCAAGACGATTCAGGAGATCGCCGACTACCACGCCATCCACCTGATCCAGGCCAGCCAGTGGAAGCGCTAACTTCTGGACGGCGCCAGCGAACTGTTCACCAGGGGCAAGAAGATCCAGGACAAGGACGAGAGCTAGGTGTTTGACGACAATCTGGTTGAGGGGTGCTTTGCATCAATCTGATCGATACGGGGCAGTCGTTTGAATGGAGAGGCGTCATCTTTCTTGACAGAGGGGAAAATGGGGATTCCCTGAGGGGAGCGGTGACGGCGGTATAATGACATACATAGTCTTGAGTGGGTTTAACTTAGGTGGATATGCCACAGAAATCTAGGATTACCTTTGTCAGTACTGCCTACAATGAAGCAGGTAACCTCGAAGAGCTATTGAATCGATGCCATAATGCGTTCCAGCAAATCCAAGATGGGTCGACTGACGCACTAGGGCTACAATTTAGCTTCGTGATTGCCGACAATGCCAGTACGGATGAAAGCCTTGTGGTTTTGAGCCAGCTACAAGCGTCCATGGGGTCCATTGATGTACTCCTAAACCAAAGAAACTATGGCCCCGAAGCATCTGCCGCAAATGCTCTAAGACAAGCACGTGATAGTGATCTTATAGTGCTTCTTTGCTCAGATTTGCAAGACCCACCAGAGCTTGCTGCATCTATGGTTCAGATGCTTCTTGGTGATCAGGGTCTAGATGCTGTACTGGCAGTCAAAAAGAAGTCTTCCGGGAATTCACTGCTTCGCTTGGCTAGGCGTTCTTATTACAACATGCTGGGATACTCCACACGCTTTCAGCTTGTGCCAACGGGATTTCATGGCTTCGGTTGCTATAGACGAGAAACAATTAATGAAGCTCTCCGTTGTTGGGAGCTAACAGATCTCAATCTTCGGCAATGCCTGGCCAATGCCAGTCAATCTGCAATTCAGATGGATTACCTTCAGTTGGATCGTATCCATGGCAAATCCTCCTATGGCAAGCTAGGTTATTGGAAAGAAGCTTGGCGAAGCATCGCCGTTGGTGACGCCACTGCAAGTCGTCTTGCACTCACGATCGGAGGTGCCAGCCTATTCCTAGCCGTCGTAATTGGACTCATTCTCTTAGTGAACGTATTGCGAGGAAGCAGCAGATATGTGGGTGGGATTCCAACCGTTATGGGCTTGTCGATCCTGAGCCTTTCTTTGCAGATGCTCATGTTTAGCCTGCTTTCTAGGCAGATTGAGGCGCTTCGCATGAGAGGAATACGCCCAAGAGTTCTTTTTCGTCGCGTCAAATCCCCAAGCGGCTCAACCTTGAATACCACATCCTCTCATGTATAGTGAACGCAAGCGACACTCCTTTATTCGCTTCAGCTTAAGCGGCTTTGTTTTTACAATTCTAGGCCCTGGCTTGTTTTGGCTTGCCTATCCTATGGGCCCCTATGCGGCTTTGGGAATAGCCGAGGGCTGTACTCACTGTCTCCGCTTCTTGGCATTTCGCAATATTGTATTTCCTTTTAGTAAAGGATACCATGTTTCTCTAGTACGCTATGTCGCATCAGCATTGCCGCTTACACTTGTCAGCCTGGCCAGCGTTTCTTTTCTCAGAAATACATTAGAGCGTACCTCCCTAACTCTGGTTACTGCTCTGATCACTCTCGTGGCGGGTTTTTTTTGGAGCCGATATATGTACAGTCAGCCAGGTAAATCTAGGCAGGCTAAATAACTGCATCTAGGAGTTTGTTCGTTGTGGAACTATGAGTTCATGGTCATCCTGCTGATCGGCTTTGGTCCTAATGCGCACCAGCTGTATTAAGGATTGCCTGTTCCAAAGTAATCTCAGGCCGCAGACCATGCATGGTTTCAATCTTAATGATACTGGGAATATAGCGGCTGCGTGCAGCGATTGGATCGGCTATGCCGAGGATGCGCACTGGTTTATGTTCAGCAATCAGATCTCGCACTAGATGAGCAAGCTCGGCAATGCTTATTACATGGTCTGCGCCCACGTTGTAGGCCTCTCCATCCTTGCCCTGCTGCAGTAGGGTCCATAGCCAGTGGGCCAAATCACGCTGGTCTAAGTAGGTGCGCAGCGGGGTTCCATCGCCAGATACGGTGATCGCTTCGGCAGACAAGGCATCGTGTATGAAGTTCCCAATCGCAAAATGAACATTTAGGGGTAGATCCGCACCCACAAATGCAAAGCAACGTGCAATTACTGTCTGCAGGCCGTGCGTATCTCGATAAAGCGCGCATAGATGTTCAGCGGCTCGCTTGCCCTGGCTGTAGGCGGTAGATGCTTGATCAAGAGGCGGGCTGCCAGGCCAGTCTTCAGGAATCGACTCCAGATCAGATGGCTGAGGCCCATAGATGCCACCTGAGCTCGTCAGCAGAAACCGACGCGCACCAGTAGCAACCGCAAGGTCAAGGATATTGGTCGTTCCTTCAACAACTTGATTGAATCGCTGAAGTGGTGTGAGCCAAGGCCCAACGGTGGAATCAGTCGCCGCATGAAGAATATGTGTAAATGAATTGTTCCACGGCAACGTCTCACGCTCTTGTATGTCTGCCTGAACAAACCTTATCTGATCGTTGATTGCCAGGTCTGGGTGAGCATCCTGAAATCGTTGCGGATCTCGACTGAGTACGCAAAGGCTGGCATTCATGCCCATCCCACATGAAAGGTAGTGCCGCAGCAGTGCACGGCCAAAAAAACCAGTTCCCCCAGTTAGCAGAATGTGTGCTTCCATCAGTCTGAGTTCAGTACCTTCCAGCGATCTTCCAGCATCTGAATACGGGTTTGATCCTCTCGGTGCATCAATCCATAATACTCACGCTTATTCAGCAGCCACAGAAGCTCAAAATGCACGGCTTGGCGCAACGCTTTGGCCAAATCGGGTGAATCCAGCGCAGAACCACTGAAGATCACCTTGCGGGTTTCAAAGCGATCGAGATGAATCGCCTTGATTCGCTGTAAGTTGGCCAGGGCATCAATCGAGACAGCCCCACCAACAATGAAGTCAAGACCTCGATCACGGCAAGCCTTGGAGGCAACCACGACGGCTTTAGTCACGTTCTCCGAT
>NZ_JAGQCO010000050.1:0-14829 GCF_024346235.1 Cyanobium sp. BA5m-21 | reverse complement strand
GTCGCCTTGGCGAGGAGACGGTTGAAGAGAATAGGGAACTTCTTGCCAAAATTGGTAGCGATAGCATCCTAAAAGCACCTGCAATCGAAGGAAGCATATACTTCTATATCAATATTTTTGGCGATGGCACTCAACGCAGAGAGGAATTAATTGACGACCCAACTGCGCTAAATGCTGCGATTAAGAATTTTGCAATTGAGATAAAATACGAAAACAAACACCACCGATGGGTCGCCCAGCTACCCCAGGCATTAAAAATATTGGAATTTGCGGCAGAACACTTAAGCCTGAATAACAACATTACACCCGATAATCTTGGCATTAACGCTGAACTCAAATGGCGGGATGAGAAAGATTTTGAAAACATCATTCATCTTACGCAAAGCAAAGGCAATACTGAATGGCAGGTGTCACGATTTGCCTGATAGAGCCATAGCCTGCTTGGCTATAGGCAAGCAACGATTGTTAAGACGACCATTCCGATGCTCCAAAGCAGTTCGGCATCCGCCTCAGTGAGGAAACAATGAAACTGGTCTCTGAAATCCAGCATTTCCGCCAGCGCACCAATCCCCTTTAGCTGCAGGAGTAGGGGAAATTTTTGAAATCCGCCTGAAACCTTGTAAAAGCGGAGAGGGTGTCCGTCGAGTTCGGTCAAACCTGGACTCTCTCAGACGCTTTTGAGGTGTTGGGGTGCGATTTACCCCAACATTTACCCCATCATCAGTTTTCTTCCGTCAACTCGACGGAAGGGGCAAATCGACTGCCCCAGAGTGCATTTGGGCGACAATGCTACCCCAACATCTCTCACCCACCCTCAGGGCACCACCCCTGCTTGCCCATGCCATGCCGCCCACTGAGAGCACCGCTTGGTCAGATGCTCCCCTTGGTGAATCAGACCCTGGTGAATCGGAAGGATCAGCGCGTCTTGCAGTATCCAGACCCCGCGTAACTGGAACCTCCTGGGCAAGAGGTGCCGCCACTGCCTCCAGCAGGGAAGAACTGCTGCCCTGGTTTGGTGGCACGGCAATACCCGCTCCCCTTGTAACTAGATCCACCTGGGCAGGATGTCCCACCACTACCGCCAGCAGGGAACATCTGCTGAGCAAGGGCAGAACTGGTCATCAGAGCAAGAAATGTCAGGGCGCCCGTCAGACCAGTAGCAATGACGCTCTTCATCGGTGTTAGGGCAAAGAGAGAGGAGTGGGGCGTGAGCGACGGGAGAGAAACTTCCGCCCACTTCCTCGACCTATGGACGGGTCGAACTCCGCCATAGAGCGGTATTTGAGTCAGGCACAGGCGTTGAACGCGAGCAGCAGCAAGGTTTGTTCACAAAAAAATCCCTGGCGTGTTCGACTCCGCCAAGGACATACTTCCCGTCGCTCATGACGACTCCCCAACGCTATTAGGCATTTACGCTCACGCCATGGGGTGATTGCCGAAGGTGTTCATGTGGACACCCTCAAGGCACTACCCACCCTCAGAACACCGCCCACCGCCATAGAGAGACACCTTCAGGAACCGACTCACAGGGTCGGACCCTGAAGGAGGTCTGGGTCGGCAGGACCATGCACCTGGTGGTGGACTGAACCAGAATGGAAGTAACAGTAAGAAACCAATGCCAGTAAGGATGCTGCTACGAAAATGGATGGGTATAGGACCAACATCAGGACCCATACGACCAAAAATCAAAGGAAAAACAGAACTGGTTCTCAAATCCCTGCTGGCAATCCACGAGAACATCACAGACCTTGGTGCCATGCAGGGATACGAAGGTCTCCCAGAACAGGTTGAGGAGATCTATTGGGAGATCTGGTCGCTACTGGAAAGGAAACCAGACCTCAGACATCCAGAGGAGGTGCTGGAAGAATGGATGGAGGACTACGCAACCAACCATCTGTACTGACCTCAAGGTCCGTGACCATGTGACGGACTGGTCAACCAATCAATCACCCATCAGTCAACCCCAAACTGGAACCGATAGAAGTCCTCAAGGGTGTATGAAAACCCTATGGAATGGTGTTCGTAAAGGTTGCTCGTGCGGACACACTCAAAGCACTACCCACCCTCAGGACACCGCCCAACCGCCACCTCCTGCCGAGCAACCCACTGAGAACACCGCTTGGTCAGGTGCTCGCCTTGAGGAATCAGACCCTGATGAATCGGACAGGTCAGCAAGGTGACGCAGTGCCTTCCCACCTCGTAGCGGAAGTGCTGGCAGGTGATGCAGACGCTTGAGGAGAGGGAGGGTTTGAGGACATTCCACTCAAGGAACTCCCATTCCTCAGCGGGAGCGGCAGGTGACACAGGGCGGACAGCAGGCATCACTGGCGTGTAAGTACATCTGTACTAGTTGCAAGAGTGGGGTGGGGTCAAGTGCTCCTGGAGTCAATCCAAGACAGGCACTGGATTTACGCTGGGGTGATGGACCATCGGAAACAAGGACTGCTTAAGGGTCTGCTTGCTGCGGTGACCTTTGGGTTGAGTTCTCCACTGATCAGCACCTTGATCTCAACAGGATCGCCGCTTTCCCTGGCGGGACTGCTCTACGGCGGATCTGCAATGGCGCTGCTAACGGCAAGAGCAGTGAGAGGGCAAAGCACTTCGGAGAGTTCGGTCAAACGCCAGGACCTGGGGATACTGGCGTTGCTGACCATGATTGGCGGCATCGCTGCGCCCATCTGCCTGGTGAGCGGGTTGGCGCTCCTGTCAGCAGGTTCTGCATCCCTACTACTGAACCTGGAGGCGGTCTTCACGATGGGAATCGCCATCCTGGTTGGCAGGGAACACCTGAGCGGCAAAGGCATTGCTGCTGCGGCACTGATCCTTGCTGGAGCAGTTGTCATCGGGGGCGCCAACGCTTCAGGAACCACCCTTCATGGAGCAGCGTTGATCGCCCTGGCGTGTCTTGGATGGGGCATAGACAACAACATCAGTCAGCGCCTGAGCATCAGGGACCCAATGCAGATCGCCCTGCTGAAATCGGTTGGTGCGTCTGTGCCGATGCTGTTGCTGGCAGGACTGACAGAGGCAAGGTTTCCAACGCCCATAGAGGTCGTGGTGCTACTGGCGATTGGTGGGATCGGATATGGACTCTCCATCTGGTTGGATCTGCTGGCGCTGCGGGAGTTAGGCGCTGCCAGGGAATCAGTGATCTTTGCGACAGCACCTTTTGTTGGAGCAGGTTTTGCTGTGCTTGCACTCAAGGAAGCAGTGAACGCCAACCTGATCGCATCAGGTGCCTTGATGATTGGCGGCGTTGTTCTGTTGCTCCAGGAAGACCACGCCCATTGGCACCGCCATGACGAGGTGTGGCATGAGCACAAGCACCTCCACAACCTTGGCGACCAGGACCCGCACCATGCTCACCAGCATCCCAATGGAGAAGCGAACGGGGTGCAAACAGATGGTCTCTACTGGCACTCGCATCCGCATCGGCACGAACCGATTGCCCATGCTCATCCACATGTCAGCGACGGACACCACCGTCACAAACACTGATCAAATGGTGTGACCGTCAACCCGACCAAAATCCAGAACCGTCGAGGGCAGACCCTCCTGTTCCGCTGCCTGGGCATGGGATTGGTGACGTCCGCTCCTGCACTCACCCGCTACCAACGAGGAACAGGCACCTACAACGGGCTGTGAGCACTACGGAATGATCGTGAAGGGCAACCAGTGGACATTCATGCAGCACCAGCAAACAAAGCGATGTCAGACAGTACAGCAGAGGGAGTGATGAGCAACTCCCTTTGAGTGCTGGTGCCCAAGCGCCACGAGGAATGAGCCTAGTCCTCGAGGGTCACAGGATCGTCAGGGTGAGGTGGGTGGAGACGACCAACAAATAATCAAGCAGGAAGTCAAAATGCCTATAAGGGAATCGAATAGGTATTAAGCATCATCCCTGGTTCATATGTGATGGATCATGCACCTGCGGATCTTATGGTGGACGCATAGGCATGAGGAACCATGGACAACCAAGGGTACACAAGCAATATGTCACTTGCATCTCACGCAAATGAAGCAGAGCACTGCCATATCAGGCGGAGCACTCAAGGGTGGTACTTGGTGAATGATGACCGTCTTCAGGAAAAAGAAAGGAGAGTACCTACTGTAGAAAGTGCCTATTCAGTTTGTCACGATCTAAATAAGCGTTTTCGTGACTAAGAAAGTCAATCCCCAGAGACATCGGCAAGGGACCAAAGCGACGGGTGGATCGGGAGGAATTCGTCGCTGACAAACCCTTGCACAGGTCTCTGGGCTTCACCATCTCACTGGGAGGCAGCGTTTCGGGCAGCAGTTCTCAGTCGGTACGGGGAAAGGCGTTGCTGCCTTTGCGATGCCCCACCAGAGGTCATAGAGGCAGCGCACATCGTCCCTGTGAGCGATGACGGCAGCGACTGGGGTGGCAACGGACTCCTCCTCTGCCGCAATCACCACCCCCCTGGAGAAAGGGCATCAACTCCGCACCTGTCTTTCGGTGCTTCAGAAGGGGGACATCCTTGTGGTGTCGAAGTTGGACAGGTTGGGCAGGTCCCAGGTCGAGGTCATCAACCGACTCAACGAACTCCAACAGCAAGGAATCCAGGTAAAAACCCTGGACGGACTCATCGACACTTCTGCCCTAGGCAAACTTGCTCCACTTGTCGTGGGACTGCTCACTGGTCTATCTGAGGTGGAAAGGTCACTGATACAGGAAAGGAGCAGAGAGTCAGTCGAATACAGACGAAAGAACGGGGGGAACCTGGGAGGAAGACCCAAGACATCCAACAAAAAGGAGTCGCTGGTCATCCGACTTCGTGGAGAGGGAGAGTCCTACAGGTCCATCCAAGAGCAGACAGGTCTTGCCCTTGCAACTATCACCAGCATCATCAAGGAGAAAGAGGTAGTTATATGAAGGAGACCATCGGAATCCTTGCGATTGGTATTCGGATTTAGTCATTCCCGAAGGTGTGTCAAGCGACATCGAAAACTGAGCCACTTCCGACATCGAAAACTGAGCCACCCCTGGGCTGTTGCGGGGTGTCGTTATCGGAGTGATTCCGCGTTGGCGGCGGCGGTAGTTTTTTTGTTTGTTCATGGTTTCGTGGCTGGTTACTGGGTTGTTTCTGTCGCTGGTGCAGGCGGTGTTGTTCTTGCTGTTTCCCTCAGTCCTCCTTGGTTGGCATCGGCGGCGAGGAGCCAACCGCCTGAGTGCGGAACAGCCCGGATCTGCGCTTCTCCCTGAGCCGGTAGCTATCGCCGCGGATCGTCACCACATGGCTGTGATGTAGCAACCGGTCGAGGATCGCGGCGGCTACCACCTGGTCGCCAAACACTTCGTCCCACTCCTCCACCGGCCGGTTGGAGCTGATCAGCACGCTGCCCTGCTCGTAGCGGCGTGAGATCAGCTGGAAGAACAGGTGCCCTGCCGCCGGCTCCAACGGCAGATAGCCCAGCTCATCGATGATCAGCAGTTTTGACTTGGTGTACTGCGCCAGCCGCACTTCCAGCGTGCCCTGCTGCTGACCTTTGACCAGCGACCCGAGTAGCTCCATCGCCGTGGTGAACTGCACGGTGTAGCCCCGGGAGACCGCCTCGCGGCCGAGGGCCACCTCCAGGTGAGTCTTGCCCACACCGGGCGGACCCAGCAGCACAACGTTGTCGCCATTGGCGACCCAGCGGCAGGTGGCCAGATCGCGAATCTTGCCTGGATCAATCGAGGGCTGCGCCTCAAATTCAAATCCCTCCAGAGTGCGCACTAAAGGGAACCGGGCGATGGTCATGGCCATCGACAACCGCCGCTGCTCCTTGCTGGCCACCTCAGCTGCGCAGAGCCAGGCCAAGGTTTCGCGCAGATTTAGCTGCCGGCGTGCCGCTTCCTCCAGCAGAGCGTCGAGCTGCTCGCGGATTGCCCCCAGCCGCAGCCGGATGAGCATTCCATCGAGTTCCTCCACCATCCGTGCGATGTCGGTTGACTCAGCTGTGGGGAGGCCGGTGGCTACTGCCGCTGTTGTAGCTGGCTTGCTGCGTGCCATCAGCCCACCTCCGCTATGGCGGCTGCGTAGTCGCTCAGGGGCCGGGCCAGCGCGGAGCGCCGCACCGCATCTAGCAGCACCACCTCAGCGACGGCACCGTTGCCGCTCTGGGCTGCATCGATCGCCCGCTGAGGCACCAGGCCGGCCCAATGGCCGGCGATCACCTGACGAGAGCGCTGGTTGGCGATTTGGCGGGAATGACGCGCCACGATGCAGCCCGCTTGGCGGATCACCACCTGCTGGTTGCGGATCTGCACCGTGACGTTTTGGCTCACCAGGGCCGCCGGCACGCTGTACCAGTTGCCTTCCACTTGCACGCAGCAGTCCCTGGCGACACGACGGCTGAATTCCTGCTCCGCCAGGTACGACGGCTTGCCGTTCAACGGCAGCAGCGCTGCTGCCTCCTCCCTCTGAAACCTCTCCAGCGGTCGCTCACCGGTGGTGCCGTGGATGCGCACGTCGGCGATCTCGCGGTTCCACCACTCCAGATGGCTTTCCATTTGGCCCCAGGTGTCAAAGCGGTGACCGGCCAGTCCGCCACGTTTCACATAGCCGACCCCGCGCTCGTCCTTGCCTTTTGTCTGCGGTCGGTGCGGCCAGCAGGCTTTAGGTGTGAACCCCCAGTGGCGTGCAAAGGCAGCAAAGGTGGGGTTGATCACCAGCTCGCCCGTTCTGGGGTTGTTGAGCGTGACCAGCGCCTTGGCGTTGTCGACCAGCACCTGCTCAGGCACACCGTCCCAGTAGCGGAACGCTTCCTCCAGCGACTGCAACCAATGGCGTTGCTGCTGGTGGCGAAACACCCGCACCACCTGGCGGCGCGAGTAGCCGAGGGTCAGTACACAGATGTGCACTTTGGTGCGCACCCCGCCAATCTCTACCCACAGCTCACCAAAGTCAGCCTGCAGCTGTTTGCCTGGCCGGGTTTCGTAGCGCACCGTCGCTTGACGGCTCTGGCGCAGCGCTTCTCGCCACGTCTGCACCGCTCGCTCGACGGTGCGCAGGCTCACCCCGATTCCCTTCTGTTTCAGCAGCTCTTGCCGCACCACCTCGGCGTTGCCGTGGTGCTGCTCAAACGGCTGCTGCAGCCACTGGCGATGCTCATCAAGTCGCCCTGGACGGTTGAGGGTGCTGTATGGCTGCCACTCATCGAGCCGCAGGTAGCGATCCAGCGTGTTGCGGGACATCCCCAGCTCCGCCGCAATCCGCCGCCTGCTCCAACCGCGCTCTAGCAGCTGGCGCATCACCAGCACCTCCTCCGGCGTCTGCATCGCACCTTCCAGGTCGATCAAACCCCGTGATGCATGGCCCTGCCCACTCAAGGCAACGCCAAAGCCCACACCCGCCGTTGATGGCACTGCCTTAGCCCGCTCCGGCTCGAGCGGAACAAGGACAACCCCAGGTGGATTAGTCGATGGATCGTCTGAAAAGTGGCTCAGTTTTCGTGTCGCCTCTGGCTCAGTTTTCGATGTCGCCTGACAGGTGTTCATGCAGACACACTCAAGGCACCTCACCCACCTTCAGGACACCAACCAACCGCAACCTCCTGCCGAGCAACCCACTGAGAGCACCGCTTGGTGAGGTGCTCCCCTTGAGGAATCAGACCCTGATGAATCGGACAGGTCAGCAGGGTGACGCAGTGCCTGCCCACCTCGTAGCGGAAGTGCTGGCAGGTAATACAGACGCTTGAGGAGCGGGATGGTTTGAGGACATTCCACTCAAGGAACTCCCACTCCTCAGCGGGGGTCGCAGGTGGCACAGGGCGGACAGCAGGCATCACTGGCGGGTAGATACACCTGTACTAATCGCGGTCGGGTGGCGGGGTCAAGGAGTCCATTGAGTCCCTTATCGCAAAGGCATTCGCCAACAGAGGGAAACATCTATACCATTCTCAAAAGACCCAACAAGACCAGATGAAGCGCCTGTTGCTACTCGCCCTAACCGTTGCGACGTTGCTGACGGGCACGACTGTTAGCGCCCACTGTGACGGCAAGCACGGACATCAGGACACCACGACGCAGGAGAGCGGGAGGCAGCGAGGGTGAGTGCCCCCAACCACCAAAACCTTCGGGGGCAGAACCTCCTATTCCGCTGCTTGGAAACGGGGTTCACTACCACCGCGCCTGCTCTTGCTCGTTACCAGCAAAGACGCGGGATTGACCCATCACGCAGGGAACTGGTGGGTGAGCGACCTGCCAACTGGGTTCGCTCCGCACCAACCACACCCTGTGAGCACTGCGGGATGGTCGTGAAGGGCAACCAGTGGGCATTCAGGCAGCACCAGCAGACCAAGAGGTGTCAGAGGGCGCAGCAGAGGGAGTGATGAGCAACTCCCTTTGAATGTTGATGCCACGCCGCTGCTCTGTGCCAGAAAGAAGTGGTGAATGATGGTTTCACCTCATCAAAGAAGCGAAATAGTCATACAGCGGTACCTGAGGCGGGGCATCGAGACCACTGCTTCGGTTAGGAGGGGCAGTGCCCAGGGAGGATCAAGAAACATATTGACAAACTACCGTCGCAGAATTAGTATCGAACATAGTTATAAACTAATAATGAAACTAAGATTTTGGTTGACAGGTCAGGCGCTTACTGCTGTCGTTGCAATCGCTCCAATTAGCGCCATGGCGGGAACCATTGCATACGTTGGAGGAGGACTACTTAGCGGAAGCGTTGAAGCATGCCTAAAAAATATGAAGACAGCAGGGGACAAGAATGGATTTACAGAATCACAAGAAACAATAATGAGTGACAACAAGAAGGAGGGAGATTTCCATGCTGATCACAAAGATTCGCCAATGCACTTCACTGGAAGTTGTGCTCCAAATGCGGGAGTTTGGTCCATAGGTGTTAGCGGTATTGACAATGATAAGACTTTTGAAATGTACGGCAAAGTATGGAAGGCAATTCCATGAATATTTTTCATCGATGACTGCGATTCGGGGCACCATTAGAGAATGACCAGTCCCGAAGCGATCCAGGCGGAGCGCCAGAGGCGTTCAGAGATGTGGGATGCCGTTCAGCGCATCCAGCAGGAACGCCCACTCACTGCTGATGAGGTCCGTGAAATCGGTTGCTACAACGGCGCTCGTGGCATCTGGCGAGACAAGGGATCCACTGCCCACCTGAGCGAATCAGGCAATGGTGTCTGCGTGGGTATCAGCAGTAGGGGCAAGTACGAGGACGAGATCGGGGAGGAGACGGGCACCTACGACTACCCAGCAACCCAAGCAACGACCTACGACAAGGGGGACATTGATGCGATGAGGGCGGCGTTGTTCTTGGGGATGCCCCTCTTCCTCATCCGTGACACCAATGCCAAGGGGGATCTGGTCCGAGGCAAGGGACCAAGGCGGCGGGTGGATCGGGTGGAGTTCGTTGCTGACGACCCGTTGAGCAGGTCTCTGGTCTTCACCTACTCAACAGGGGGCAGAAGTGACTACCTACTGCCTGAGGACGAAGAAGGGTCGTGCTTTCAGGTGCGGGAGACGAAGCGAAAGCACAGCAACTCCAAGAAACGCAGTCAGGCAGCGTTTCGGGCAGCAGTCATCAATAGGTATGGGGAACGGCGCTGCTGCCTTTGCGATGCCCCGCCAGAGGTCATAGAGGCAGCGCACATCGTCCCTGTGAGCGATGACGGCAGCGACTGGGGTGGCAACGGACTCCTTCTCTGCCGCAATCACCACGCCCTGTATGACCTGGGGAAGTGGTGCCTGGATCCAGAGCAACTGGAGGTGGTTCCCGCTTCTGGTCAAGACCTCAGCACTCTCCAGGTCCATCGCTCCAATGTCCGCCACCTGAAACAAGGTCCTGACCCAATGGCGCTTCAGTGGCGTTGGGAGAAGTGGTCTTGATGGACCACCTGAACTGGGGATACATCCAACTGGGTCTGGTCGCCCTGGTCTTTGGCGGTCTTCAGGTCTGGTGGATTAGCAGCATCTTTTGGAAGCGTGACCTGGCAAGACCACAAAGCGGTGGGGAGTTTCGCAAGTCACTTGAGCGGATCTGGAAGAAGGAACAGCGGCAGAGGTAGCAGCGCAATGGTTGCGGGTCTATCTGGAGCAGAGGGAAGAAGAACTCAGGCATCTAGAGGGGCATAACTCCCTAACTCGCTCTCACAGTCCTGGATATCCGCCAGCAGGTCACCCAGAAGTATCCGCACACTGGGCGCCTGCTCTGGGTTCCTTGAGGCATTGAGAGCAAGCACCGTGATGCGAGTGCTGATCTGTTCCAAGGTCAGCAGGGCACTCTCAAGAACCTCGCTGGAGGGAACGGAGGCAGTGAGGGCGGTCATCGTCAGAAGCGACTACTTCTCAGTGTTCCCACAGGCATCCACCAATAACTATGCGGGAACCGCATAACGGGCAAAACCCAGTCCAGCAGGCGAGAATGGGCGGAAGTGACCAGACCGAGTGACCGACTCAGCGACCTTCGCAACCCCCGAAGCAGACGAAGAAGAAACGGATGAAGACCTGGGTGGTCTGGATGACCTGCTGGCATCGCTGAGGTCTGATGAGGCACCTAAACCGAAGCGGGGCAGAAAACCCAAGGGCGGTGGCAATGGCGTTGCCCCTGAACCGACCTTCCAGATCGGGCAGAAACTAACCCTCTCCCAACTGGAGTCGTTCCTTTGGAAGAGTGCCGACATCCTGCGGGGAAGCATGGATGCCTCGGAATTCAAGGACTACATCTTCGGGATGCTGTTCCTCAAGCGTCTGTCCGATGCCTTTGATGAGGCAAGGGAGGGGGTGATCCAGTACTACCTGGATAAAGGCAAGACCCAGGAGCAAGCAGAAGAACTCGCCGACGACAAGGACGAGTACGACAAGACCTTCTATGTGCCAGAGAAAGGAAGGTGGGAGAACCTCAAGGACCTTAAGCACGACATCGGTGCCGAACTCAACAAGGCAACCGAAGCGATTGAGGAGCACAACCCAACACTGGAGGGGGTGCTGGTCTCCATTGACTTCAACATTAAGAACAAACTCAACGATGGCAAACTACGGGACCTGCTCTCCCACTACTCCAAGTTCCGCCTGAGAACGGAGGATTTTGAGCGTCCTGACCTCTTGGGTGCTGCTTACGAGTATCTGATCAAGATGTTCGCTGATTCTGCGGGCAAGAAGGGTGGTGAGTTCTATACCCCTGGTGAGGTGGTGAAACTGCTGGTGTCCCTGATCAAACCTCATGCAGGCATGAAGGTGCTGGATCCGACCTGCGGGTCAGGAGGGATGTTGCTCCAATCAAGAAACTACCTGTCACGACACGGGGAGAACGAGCAGAACATTCAGTTGTTCGGTCAGGAGATGAACCTGAGCACCTGGGCGATCTGCAAACTCAACATGTTCCTGCATGGGTTCTTCAATGCAGACATTCGCAAGGGGGACACTCTGGGCGAACCTCAGCATGTGGAGAATGGCGAACTGATGCGGTTTGATCGGGTGATTGCCAACCCTCCATTCTCCTTGAAGAACTGGGGGCGTGAATCTGCCGAACACGATGGGTATGGAAGGTTCCGCTACGGCATTCCTCCCAAGGATGCGGGTGATCTGGCATTCGTTCAGCACATGATCGCCTCACTCAATCAAGAGGGTGTCATGGGTGTGGTGGTCCCTCATGGTGTCCTATTCCGTGGTGGTCAAGAAGGTGAGATCCGTAAGGGCATCCTTGAAGACGATCTGGTGGAAGCAGTGATTGGTCTGCCTTCAGGGTTGTTCTATGGCACTGGTATTCCTGCAGCACTGCTGGTGATCAATAAGAACAAGGCAGTGGAGCGAAAAGGTAAAGTGCTCTTTATAAATGCCGAACTTGATTGTCAAGAAGGCAAGAATCAAAATATCCTCAGGGATTTGGATATTGATAAGGTTGTGGGATGCTTTGACGCCTACAACGAAATCAAGAGATTTTCACGGGTCGTGCCGATTGAGGAGATTCGGGAGAACGACCACAACCTGAACATCCGTCGTTACGCAGACACCTCACCACCACCTGAACCCTTTGATGTCCGTGGCATCCTTCATGGTGGAGTGCCGATCAAGGAAACTCAGAGTGACTACATCCAGGAGATTCTTGAAGGATTTGATGTGAGCGTGGTCCTGGTGCCGAAAGACGGGGAGTACCTGAAATTCAAAGATGACATCAAGGAGAAGTCCCAGATTCGCCAGCATCTGGGGAATGCTTCTGATGGGGTGATTCAGCAGTTTGAGCGGTGGTGGGAGAAGTACGGGGTCTCACTCGCCCAGATTGATGCAGAGGTCAAGGAATCAGAAGCAGTGATGCACGGGTTCTTGAAGGAGTTGGGTTATGAGTGAGCAGTGGAAACAAACGGAATTGGGAAAAGTTTGTGAAATTATTCTCGGACAATCCCCAAGTTCTGACACATACAATCAAGACAGGATTGGACTTCCATTCTTTCAGGGAAAGTCCGAATTTGGCACAAAATATGCACAGGCAAAGACTTGGTGCTCCGAACCGCTGAAGATCGCAAACAAGAACGATATTCTCATTTCGGTTAGAGCACCAGTAGGGGAATCAAATCTTGCCCCAGATTACTGCTGTATTGGAAGAGGACTTTCTGCCTTGAGGGCAGATCAAAAAAACCTGCTCCAAGAGTTTTTATGGCACCAAATTGAATTCAAAAAGAATTATCTCCAAGGAATTTCACAAGGAAGTACTTTTGACGCAATTTCAGGCAAAGATCTCAGCGAATTGGAGATAGACATCCCCCCCCTCCCCGAGCAGAAGAAGATCGCCGAGATACTCTCTGGGATTGACAAAAGCATAAGAAGACTGCGCCTCAAGAAAGAGAAGGTCAAATTCGCCAAGAGTGCAACTTCACGTCACATCTTCAAATCTCCGAAGGATTCAGAGCAAACAGCGACACAGGTCTCAGATCTTCAGTCACTCGCAAGCATTCCCATCTCCTATGGAGTGCTTGTACCTGACAACGTAACCAGGGACGAAGGAGTGCCAATGATCAAGATCCAAGACATCAACCAGGGCAAGATACAGACAGAGAAATTGTCCTATATCTCAAGAACTCTTCATGATAAATATGCGAAGACAGAGGTGAAGACTGGCGACCTGCTGATCTCGCTGATTGGTTCCATTGGCATTACGGCAAGAGTGCCTGATGCCCTTCAGGGCGCAAATGTCAGTCGCCAATTTGCCGTAATTAGAACTTCCAGTCCAGGAATTTCCGATTACCTACATTGCTTCTTAGGGGGCGCAGCGGCACAGGAAAAGATTTCTTTTCTTTCTCAAGGAAATGCACAGAAAGCGCTCAATCTTGATTCGCTTAGGGGTCTAGAGGTTCCCCTCAAGTCCAATACTGAGATGGATAGGGTTGTTCGCATTTGCCAAGCACTTGACTTGACCATTGAATCAATTTCAAAGCAAATAGATAAGGCGGAGAAGATTCGCATTTCAGTTATATCTGACCTCCTTTCAGGTCGCAAGAGGGTCATCATCTAATGGCAGGAGACGAGCGCCAATTTGTAGAGGCACCTGCCCTTGAACAACTCAAGGGTCTGCGATGGTCTCATCTGGATGGAACAACGCTTGTCCCTGAGAAGTCAAATCACCGCTCATCACTCAAGGATGTGGTGCTCACACCCAACCTTGAACAAGGAATCCAACGCATCAATCCCTGGATCAGCGAAGACAACCTCCGCAAGGTCGTCCGAGAAGTCACCCTGATTCAGTTCTCCACCTTGATGGAGTCAAACAAGTGGTTCTGGGAACGACTTACCCAGTACTTCAGCGTTGATCAAGACCTGGGCAGTGGTCGTCGTGGTCAGACCCTCAAACTGATTGACTTTGACAACCCAGAGAACAACGAGTTCCTCTGCGTTGATCAGTTCAAGATCCAGGGACCATCCCAGAACATCATTCCCGACATCCTGCTGTTTGTGAATGGATTGCCTTTAGGGGTCATTGAGTGCAAGTCGCCATTCGTGACCGATCCGATGGCAGAGGGGATCAACCAACTACGCCGTTACGCCAACCTCAGAAATCCAAGCGACACAGAAGGGTGCGAAAAACTCTTCCACTACAACCAGGTGATGATCTCCACCCATCGGGACGGAGCAAGGGTTGGGACCATCTCATCCCCAGTGGAGTACTACCTGGAGTGGAAGGACCCATACCCCACGGATGCCAAGGAACTGGGGTCCCCTGCCAATGCCCAACAACTCCTGATCCAGGGACTGCTGAAACCTCAGAACTTCCTGGACATCATCCAGAACTTCACGCTCTACGAAACAGAAAGCGGTCGCACGATCAAGAAGATTGCCCGTTACCAGCAGTTCAGGGCAGTCCAGAAGACCATTGAGCGTCTCAAGGCACCAGGCGAACGCAAGAGCAAGGGCGGGGTCATCTGGCACACCCAGGGTTCAGGCAAGTCCCTCACCATGGTCTTCCTCACCCAGAAGATCCGTCGTGACCCACTGCTACGGGACTACAAACTCGTCTTCCTGACGGACCGCACCCAACTAGACGGGCAACTGACTGCCACCTTCCGAAACGCTCAAGGAGAATCTGTCCTCAACGCTTCTTCGGTCAGTCACCTCAAGGAACTGCTTGCGAGGGACGCTTCTGATCTGGTCACCGCCACGATTCAGAAACTGCAGGAAGGGGACTTTGGGTACTCCTGTCTCAACGACTCAGATCGGATCATCGTGCTGGCAGATGAGGCACACCGCACCCAGTACGGAACCTTGGGTGCTGCCATCAACACCGCCCTACCCAATGCCCCCAAGATTGCCTTCACGGGTACTCCCCTGATCACCACAGAGAAGACCACTGGGGAGTTCGGGACCTA
>NZ_JAGQCO010000005.1:0-93484 GCF_024346235.1 Cyanobium sp. BA5m-21 | reverse complement strand
TATGAGGCCCTGCTTGAAGCCAAGGGCGTTGAGCTTGGCGGTGCTGGCAAGGTTGGCAAGGGCGGCCGCAAACTCAGCTACATCGCTACCGTGCAAGGCAATGGCAACCTGCTGATCGGCAAGGCCTACACGGCACTGCTTGATCTCAAGCCCGGCGATGAGTTCGAGATCAAGCTCGGCCGCAAGCAGATTCGCCTGATTCCCGCCGGTGCCACCGACGAAGACGAAGAGTGATAGCCGCGTCCCCATTTGACGCTGCTTAAGCATCTGTTAATTGTTTCCCCCGGCTGGTCCGGGGTTTTTTTGTCTTGCCGCCCACGACTCTCTGGTCAGGCGGCTAGGGCGATTTCACTGCCAAGCTCGGCAGCCAGCGCCTGATAGTCATTCGGGTTGCAGGACAGCAGGATCAGTTGCATGCCGTGGTTGGCCCCTCGGCGCAGCATCAGCTGCAGCGCTTGCAGGCGCTGTTGATCGCTGTTGGCAAAGGCGTCGTCGAATATCAACGGCAGGCAATCGTCGTAGGCGGGTTGGAGCACCTCCGCTATGGCCAAGCGCAGGGCGGCGGCTAATTGTTCGCGCATGCCTCCACTTAGCTGCTCGAAGCCAAAGCGGTGTTGGCCCTGTTGAAGTTCGAAATTGCCAAACCCACTTTTGGGGTCAAAGTCCAGGCTTGCCTGGTGCCTGCCGCTTTGCAGGTAGTGGAGGTAGGGCCCAATGGCCTGCTCCAGAGGTTCGCTGTAGCGCTGGGAGAAATCCTGGCGGGTCTGGTGAAACAGGTTCTGCAACATCTGCAATGCCTGGGTTTGGAGCTCTAGTGCCTCCAGATCTGCCTGGGCCGACTCCCAGGCGGCCTGGCGATGTTCCACTAATGCCGCTGGATCATCCGAGCCAAGAGTGAGGCAGCGTTGCTCGTTTTGGCCGCGGCTGGTGAGCAGGGCGTCTTTCTCGCTATCTAGTAGGCGTAGGCGCTGCTCGATGGCGCCGCCAGCTGGCAGCTTGTCGAGCAGTTCGTTATCCAGGGCAGACAACTCCGCCTCTTGGATGAGCAGGGCCTGGCGGCTGTTGTTCACCGCATCAGTTAGTTGCTGCGCATCACCGTGACTGGCTTGTAGGGCTAGTTGGCGTTCCGCCAAGGTGCTCAGGGAGCCCGTGAGTTGCTCGAGGTTTCGCTCCAGTTCCTGGCTGCTTCGGTGCTGCTGCTCGAGCTGCTGGCGCCAGCTTGTGCGCCCGGCTTCGGCCTGCTGCTGCTTTTGACTGAGCTCGTTGGCTTGTCGCCGCAGCTCCTCGATCCAGGCCTCGAGCTCCGCGCGCCCCTGGGGCAGCTCGCCGCTTTCGGCCAGGCTCTGGCGCTGCAATTGATGGTGTGCCAGCCGGCTGAGCAGGCGCTGACGCCTCGGCTCGAGGGCGGTGATCTGCTCTTCCAAGCGACTCCAGGGGATGGCGCTGGCCGCTTGGCGCAGGTTGGCCAGCTCGAGCTCCAGGGCCTGGCGCTGCTGGGCAATCACTTCTGCCGCTTCGCTATTGGCCACGCCAATGGCGCTCTGCAGCTCGCGCAGAGCCGCGCCGCTGTGCTGCAGGGCCGCTGCAGCTTGGGCGGTCGCCTCCCCTCCTCCAGGGCTGATGCGCAGCCGAACCCCGCAGCCCACCGCCAGCTCGGCGCTGCCATTGAGCTGAACCGTTTCCCCAGGGGATAGGGGCTGGCCGGCGAGGCTTACGGGCTGATCTGTCTCAATCAAGCTGACCGCTGTTGCCATGGCCTGGCTGCGGGCTTCGGCCTGGGCCCATTGCTGTTCGGCCTGTCGCAGGGCCTTCACCGCGGCGACATCGATTGGGGCCAGCTGGGCAAGGCTTTGCTTGCACTGTTCCGCCTGGAGCTGGAGCCGCTGGAATTGTTGTTGATGCTCTAGGAGCTGCTGAGCCTCCCGCTCGAGGTTGGCTAGATCGAGCAGTTGCTGGGCCAGTTCGAGACGCTCGACCTGTTGCTGCTGCAGGTTTTTCAGCTCCTGGCAGGCCTGGTCTGAGCTTTGGTAATTGGCTTCCAAGCTGCGGAATTGCTGTTGCCGGCTGCTGCGTTGCAGCTGCCATTCCTGTTGCTGCGCTCCTAGCTCGCCCAGCTGCCGCTGCACCGCTTGCAGCTGCGCCTGGGCCTGCTCAAGATTGCTCAGTTGCTGGCGCAGGGGTTCGATCTGGGCTCGCCGCAGCCGCACCTGGGCCTCCAGCTGGAGAGCCCGCTGCAGCTGCGGCCGCTCCTGGGCTTCGATCAATTGCAACCGTTCACCTATTTGGCGCAGCTGCTCCATGGCCGCTTCCAGCTCAGCTTGGAGGGCTTGGGCCTGCTCCAGGTTCAGTAGGGCGTCTGAGCAGCGCTGGCGGGCAGCGGCCAGGGGGGAGCCAGCCTTCACCTTGCCAGTGGCCGTGAACTGCTGGTCGAGCCGGGCCTGCAGCTGCTCGCTTACCAGGCGGTCGAGGGGGGATTCCAGGGCTGCGGCAGCCGCGCCCCGCTGCTGCAGTTGTTGTACCAGCTGTTCAACGTCGTAGGCCTCGCTGGGGCTGCCCAGCAGGTTGGTGCCGGCCTCCCCCTGGCGCACCCAGAGGTGGGCCCAGCGCAGCGGCAACTGACTGTGGCGCCTGCCCTCGATTGGCCCATCCACCCCCAGTAGACGGGCCAGCTGCTCCTCCGCCGCCGCCCCCCGCAGGGCCAGGCCCGCATCGCTACTGAGCTGGCAGGTGCCACTTGCCCCGGAAAAGCGCTTGCGTAGCTCCCAGCGGGCGCCGGCCGCCTCGAAGCTCAGCTCCACCTCCGGCAGGCCGCTGTGCAGGCGGGAGCGCATTTCGTCTACCGCCCGGCCCGTGGCACTGGCCTTGAGGAACAGCACCTTGTGCAGGGCCTCCACGACCGTGCTCTTGCCCGCCTCATTGGGGCCGCCCAGCAGGGTGAAGCGGGGATCGAACTGGAGCTCGAGCTGCTGGTGCAGGCGCACCTGGCGCAGGGTGGCGTGGAGCAGGCGCATATTTAGACCTGCAACTGGGCCACGGTCTGGTGCAGCTCGCTGAGGGCTAGACGCAACACCGTGGGGTCGGCGTCGCCAGGGGCCTTAAGGCAGCGATGCAGCTCTTGGGCAACCCGGGCAACCAGGGGGTCGCCGGGGCGCTGGGTGAGCTCGGCTAGTTCGGCATCTCCGGGCGCCGCTTCACAGCGACCACGCAGTTTCAGGCGCAGCAGCTGGGCATCTAGGCGCTCCAGCAGTTCCGCGTAGCGGCGATGGCCAGCCAGGCTGAGGCTGCCGCCTACCTCCAGCAGCAGCAGGTCGCTGCCGATGCGCCCGCCAAGCAGGCGTTCCAGCTGGGCCTCGAGTCGCTCAAGGTCGCTCTCTTGCTGCAGTTGGATGCGCAGGGGATGCCAGTTCAGCGCTCCGGTGGCCAAGGGGCTCACCTGGGGCACCACGCCCCGCCCAAGCTGCACCTGCAACACCTGGCCGCAGCGGTAGTCGGCGCTGCGGGGAAAGCGATCTGCTTCGGGGGTGCCGCTGTACCAAACCTTCTCGGAGACCCGTTTGAGGCCGTGCCAGTCGCCTAAGGCCACATAGTCAACATGCTCCAACCAGGCTCCCTCCAGCCGCAAACGGTTGCTGGCATCGCCGGGGTTGTCGTCGTCTGGCTCGCCAGCGGCATCAAGGTCGGTGGCACCAAAGCCGTGAACCGAGCCATGGGCGAGCACCAACCGGGGCTTGTTTTTAGGCAGCTCATTCCAGTTGAGGCCGTTGAGCCAGCCGCAGGGATCGCATGCATCAGTGCGACGCAGAAGCGGGCAGGGCAGCACCACCACACTTGCCAGTTCGATGGGTGTGGCCTCCAGCAACACCTGCAGGTTGGCGGCGCGGCGCCCCTGCTCCGCCTGGAAATAGGGCGTATGCCACACGCTGCCTGGGGCACCGTGGTCGTGGTTGCCGGGGATCACCAGCACGGCACAAGGGATCGTGCCGATGGCGGCACACACGGCACTTACATCCGCTGCGCCAGGCGTGGGTGAGTCGAACAGATCCCCAGCTACCACTACTAAGTCAGCTGCTGTGGCGGCGGCGTGGGTTGCGATACGGCCGATTGCCTGGAGCCGCACCTGGCGCAGCAGGGCGCGTTTGTCTGGATCGCTGACCCGGGCATAGGGCTTGCCGATCTGCCAGTCGGCGCTGTGCAGCAGGGTGACGGGTGGCAAGGGGCTAGCCAGGACCCAGGTGGCGGCGTAAGACCCTGTTTAGCGCCTGCAGGCGCACACTGGAATCATCGATAGCAAGATTCCCACGGTGCTTCAGAAGCTGTTGCGGGGGTTGGGGTTGGCCAGATTGGCGTTGTTAGCCGTGGTGATGGCGGCGCTGGTCATCAGCGCAGAGCCGTCTTGGGCTGCCCCTGCGGCGGATGGGGCAGAGCTATTTGCCAACCATTGCGCTGGCTGCCACGTAAACGGGGGCAATATCATTCGCCGCGGCAAAAACTTGCACCTGGCGGCCCTAGAGCGCAATGGCATCGATGGTCCGGAGCGGATCGCCGTAATTGCCGCCGCCGGCCAGGGCCAGATGTCTGGTTATGCAGCCGTGCTTGGGGAAGGGGGAGCAGAGGCGGTGGCGGGCTACGTGTGGCTGCAGGCCCAGCTGGATTGGCCCAAGGTCTGAACTTGCTTCAGAAGGCCTGGATCCAGGGATACACCTGCACCTCAGTCCAGATGCCATTGCGCCAGTAGACATCTGCCTTGACCAGGGCTTCAACCTTCTCTTTGCTGTCGGCCTCGTAGATCCCGAACACATGGGTGCTGCCTTCGGTGGGGCCCAGGGTGATCAGGGTGCCGGCGTCTTTAAGGCTCTGCAGTCCGGCTAGGTGCTCTTCCCGATAGGGGCCGCGCTTTTCGAGGGCGTCATCGCAGTAGGTACCCCAGAGCACGAAGCGCATGATGTTGGGAGTTATCGGGGCCTGACATTACGGGGTTACCTGCTTTCTGGTTGCCGATCAGGGGTGTTAAGAAGGGTGTCTTAAGATCCCAAATTCCCGTGCTTCGCTCCTTTCTCGTTCTTGCTAGCGCTGCCTTTTTCGCGGCTCCTGCCCAAGCCAACATGATGAAGCAGATCATTGTTGGCAAATGCTCCAGCGCCATGCAGGATGAATTCAAGAAGGCAGGCAAAACACCACCTGCTGGCATGGTCGACGAGACCTGTGGCTGCATTGCCGACGGCTACAGCAAAGGCCAAAGCTTGGATCAGGCCAAGTCCGTCTGCGTTAAGCAGTCAACTGCCAAATACAACCCTTGAGTCTTAGGGCTGTGAGCTATCCCGCTTACCCCCTACCGGGCCCAAGCCAGCGGTTGGCGAAGGTACTCAGCCCAATCATTCCTGAGCTGGCTGCCCTGGTGCACCAGACCCCCGGCACCCTGTCGCTGGCCCAGGGAATGGTGGGCTGGGATCCGCCACCAGGCGTAGCCCTTGCCGTGGCCGAGGCCCTGGCGACCGGGGGGCCAGCGCTGCACCGTTACGGGCCACTCCTTGGTGATCCAGAGCTGCTGGCGGCAATCACCGCCAAGCTCACCAACCAGAACGATCTCGACCTCACAGGGGCTGAGCTGCTGGTCACAGCCGGCAGCAACATGGCTTTCAACGCGGTAGCTCAAGTGATCGCAGCGGGCCCCCCAGGGGAACCCAGCGAGGTGATCCTGCCTGTGCCCTTTTATTTCAACCACGTGATGGCGGTGCAGCTGGCCGGTGCGGTGCCAGTCCCGGTGCAGGCGGGCCTGATACCCGATCCAGAGAGGCTGGCGGCGGCAATCACCCCGCGCACCAGGGCCATCGTCACCGTGTCGCCAAATAACCCCAGCGGCGTGGTGATTCCGGCCCAGGTGTTGGCGGCGATCAACCAGCTCTGTGCGTTGCACGGCCTGTTTCACATCAGCGATGAGGCCTACGAGCAGTTCGTTTACGGCGAGGAGCCCCACTGGAGCGCCGGTTCCCTGCCGGGCAGCGCCGCCCACACCGTGTCGCTGCATTCGCTCTCGAAGGCCTACGGCCTGGCGGGCTGGCGGTTGGGCTACATGGCCGTACCGCAGGCGCTGCTGCCTTCCTTGTTGAAGGTGCAGGACACGGTGCTGATCTGTCCGCCCCGACTCACCCAGCACGCCGCCCGGGCCGCCCTAGCTGCCGGTCCGGCCTGGTGCGCGCCCCGGATCGCAGCCCTGGCGAAGCTGCGCCTGCAGCTGCTGGCTGCCGTGGCAGAGCAGCAGGCCCAGGGCTTGCCGGTGCGCTTGCTGGCCCAGCCCGATGGGGCCTTCTACGCCCTGCTGCAAGTTGCTGTGCCGTTGCCGTTCGATGCGGACACGCTGATGCGGCGGCTGGTGCTCGAGCACCGGGTGGCGACCCTGAGCGGCGGCAGCTTCGGGCTGGATTCAAGCGACGCTGGGCCGGTGTTGCGGCTCAGCTACGGCCTGCTCGACGCTGCGGATCTGGCTGAGGCCCTCGATCGCCTGTTCAGCGGCCTACGCCGCCTGGTGGCTACAGCTGGCGGGCTTAGGACGCTCCAGCACCAGCATTCGGTTGTTGGCCGGCAGGGGCAGATCGGCTAGGAGGTCGAGACCGAGGTTTTGGCCTTGCTGCACCAGCTCAATGGCATCACGCACCCCCATGGCTGGATCGAGACTGCGCAGGTGCTGGTCGAAGGCGGCGTTGCTGGCGGCAGTGTGTATGCCGCCGTCGTGGAAGGGGCCGTAGAGCAGCAGCAGCCCGCTAGGCCGCAACACCCGCGAGGCTCCGGCTAATAGATGGGTTACGGCCGCGGCCGACATTATGTGAGCCGTATTGGCACTAAATACAGCATCGAAGCTCTGGCAAGGCCACTGCCCAGCGTCCGTGACATCCAGGGCGATGGCGGCTGGCAGCGTGGGGCTCAGGGCCTCCAGCTGGGCCTGCAGATCCGTGAGGCTCTCTTGGCGTTCACTGGTCTGCCAGGTAAGGCCTGCGATCTGCTGGCAGAAGAAAGCTGCGTGCTGGCCGCTGCCTGAGCCGATCTCAAGTACTTGGGCGTGAGCCGGCAACCACTCTTTAAGCACAGCCAGGATCGGCCCTTTGTTGCGCTCGCAGGCGGGGGAAAAGAGCATGAGGGGCTTAAGCGTCGAGCCCGGCCCGCAACTCGGCGCAGAAGCGCCCGGCCGCGGCGGCAACGTCGCCCTGCTGGCCATGGGCGGCCGCCATCACTTTCACTAAGGCACTACCCACAATTGCTCCATCGGCGCCCCAGTCGCGCACCTGACGGGCTTGCTCGGGGTCGGAAATGCCAAAGCCCACGGCGATTGGCGTATCTCCCAGGGTCTTGAGCTGGCCCACCAGATCGCCCACCCGGGATTCAAGGTTTGTGCGCACCCCGGTCACGCCGGTGACGCTCACCAGGTAGGTGAAGCCGCGGCTTGCCTGATGGATTCTTCCCATGCGCTCGGCTGGCGTGGTGGGCGCCACTAGCAGCACCAGATCGAGGCCGGCAGCTGCTGCGATTGCTGAGAGTTTCTCGGCCTCTTCAAGGGGTAGGTCGGGCACCACCAAGCCGGCGGCTCCGGCGGTGGCGGCGGCGGCACAGAAGGCCTCCATGCCGCGGTTGAGCAAGGGGTTGCTGTAGGTGAACAGCACCACGGGCATGGTCAGTTCACCCTTGAGGGAGCTGAGCATCTCCAGCACCCCGGCTGGAGTGGTGCCAGCTTTCAGGGCTCGGCTGGCGGCGGCCTGGATCACCGGTCCATCGGCCAAGGGATCGCTGTAAGGAATGCCGAGCTCCACAAGGTCGGCGCCATTGGCCTGCAGGGCCAGCAGGCTGGCCCGGGTGTGGGCCAGATCCGGATCGCCCGCCATCAAAAACGGCATCAGGGCGCAACGTCCCTGTTGGCGAAGGGAGATGAAACGCTGCTGGATTTGGGTAGGGGCGGCAGACACAGCAGCGATAAGGGCTTCGGCCAGTGAGCCTATGTCTCGCCCTGGGGAGCTTCTGGCAGCTGGCCCGTTTCGCGCAGGAGTCGCTCCTGCTCTTCGGGGCTGAGGGCGTCAAACTTGCGCTGCAGAGCTGCCGTGGTGAAGGCGTCGTAGGCCTCGCGGTATTGGCGCCGCTGCTGGATAAAGGTCATTTTGCCTGTGACCACCCGAAATAGGTAGCTGCCCGTCCAGGCGAGTACCAGCACCATCAGCAGGGCAGAGGCGGCGATACCAGCAGAAAAGCCCTCAAAGCCTCCGGCCTGAAAAAGCCAATAACCGCCACCGCCCAAGCCAAATACCCCTAGGGCCAGCAGCAGGGCCCGTCCGTTGGTCATGAGAGCACGTTGCCCTGGCCTGCCATGCGCAGGTTGATGAAGGGAGCAAACAAAATCAGACCAGGGAAAAACAGAAACACCAGTCCGTAGACCCCGAAGCGCTCGAGCTTGCCCATCACTGTCCAACGCTTGATCATCCAGGCGTAAAGCAGCAGGGGCACGGCCACTAGATAGGCGCCTGCGATCAGGGCATAGGCCACCAGCACCAGCAGTAGATCAGGCGAAACGGATTGAAGAAACCCGGGCAGCTGCACGGCAAACCTTCTTGTTGCCACCAATTTAGGATGGCCAAGCAGGGGGCATGGCGGAATTGGTAGACGCAGCGGACTTAAAATCCGCAGACGGCAACGTTGTGGGGGTTCAAGTCCCCCTGCCCCCATCGATTTTGGTTGGACTTGCCTCGTGCTGATTCGAGAAGTTTTGAGTGGTCGCTGGAAGCTGCTGCTGCTGGTGAGCGCTGTGGCGATTGTGGTGCCGCCTGAGGCGGCGGGCCCTTTCAAGCTCCCCTATTTCCTGCTTTGCGGCCTGGCCCTGATCCCTCTGGCCCAGATCACAGCTGAGCTGGTCGATCGACTTGTGCACCGCGTTGGTGAGCGGTTGGGAGGTCTGCTGAACGTCACTCTGGGCAATTTGCTTGAGCTGGTGATCGCCCTGACGGCCTTGAAAAGCGGCCTCTACGACCTGGTGGTGTTGAGCATTGCCGGTGCCGTGATCACCAACAGTCTGTTGGTGCTCGGAATCAGCACGATCGTGGCTGGGAGGCGGGAGTTGGTGGTGGATCTCAATCGCCACAGTCGTGGCCTGAGCACCCGCCAGTTGCTGATAAGTGTGATTTTGATGTCGGTCCCCTCGATCTTTTTCTGGGACTCGATGCACCCGATCACCGAGGGCGGCAACGTATTTGATCTATTTGCTGTCTACTCCCTGGTCGTAGCGGTGATTGTGATGCTGGCTTATCTGCTTTCCTACCTATATCAACTGGGTACCCATCGGGGGCTCTTTGCTGTTGAGAGGGAGCTGGCAGAAGCTAGTGCTACCAGCGAGTCCCAGGCATCCCTGCCGGCAATTGTGGGGGTGCTGGTTTTGGTGGCCCTGGCCATTGCCGGGGTTTCGGAGCACTTGGTGGCTGGGCTCGAAGATCTGGTCAAAGGCAGTGCGGTCACCCCCCTATTTGTGGGCATGTTGTTGTTGCCGTTGTTTTCGGCAATCCCAGAAGCTCTGGTCGCCTTTCGGGCGGCCAGTCGAGGTCGCATGGCGCTGGCGATGGCCAGCACCGTCGAATCCAGCGTCCAGTTGATGTTGTTCGTATTGCCAGTCCTGGTGTTGCTCGGACCGCTAATGGGGCGTTTCCTACACCTCACCTTCCCGCCCCAGGCCCTTGCCTGCCTTGGGGCCACCGCCTTTGCAGTGCACTGGGTCACGGAAGGGGATTCCCTGACCTGGTACCAGGGTTTGCTGCTGCTCAGCATCTATACGGCCCTGTTCGTGGGTGCTTTGTTGCTTAAACCCATCATTTGAATTTCTCAAGCGAAGGGGTACCTGCTCTCGGGCTATGGTTGAGGGGTCTGGCAGAAGCCGGCTAGCTCTAAGAGCTTGCGCAGGCCAGAACAAGCACCATGCATCCCCTGCGCTTCCTGGGGAAGGCCGATCAGTCTGCCAAGTCAGATCTGTAGGCCAAGTCAGCTCAGTCCAGTTTGATTGTTCTGCTTAGCGATTGCTCCGTGTGAATTCCCCTTATGGGAATGGCAATCCTTCGGTGCGAGATCCATATCGATTCACTTTTCCATGTTTATTGTTTCCCCGTCCCCATCCCGCTCAAGCCGCACCAGCTATCCCAGCTGCCCGCTGCACTCCCGTCCCCAAGGACGTCCCCCCTCCCAACCGCTCACTTGGGAGGAGTTGCTAGGCCAGCGCTGAGCAGGGCCGCAAAGCGGCTGCCCTCGTCTCCAGGGGTGTCTAGGTGTTTAACAGCACATCCAGATGCTCGCCCCAGCGCAGCGTCAACTCATGCAGTGCGGCGTTTTGGTCAGAACCAGCGAGCCAGCTGATGTTGAGAAATACCGTTTGGCTGCTTTCTGAAAAATGGCTGCGGGCCCCTGGCAATTCGTCGTCTGCCATCAACTCCACCGTTGGCAGACCACTGAAATCGCCCTGGGCTAGGGCCTCAGCCAAAGTTGCCAGAGACCAAGCAGAGCTTGGCGTTTGGTTGCGGTCATGGGGCCTGCAGGCGCTGCCGCTGCAGGTAGACACGAATCAACTTTTCGTCCATCAGCCCCTGGCGCGCCAGAGGCGCTTCATTGCAGCGCTCGAACAGGCCCAGCAATGTGGAGGCCTGGAAGCTGAAGCCCTGATCGGCGGCTATGGCCACCACATCAGGAGCGGTAATCACATCGTTGAGCTGGTCGCGCAGGGCACCATCCTGCTGAATCTGGCCCAGAAAGGTAAAGAGGCTTTCGAGCTCGTCGGGCTGGGCCGAGGCAGCTGCGGCAATTGTGACGTCAGGATCAATCACTCGAAATGTCTGTCTAAGTTCTAGAGAAATCGTAGGTCGCAGTCCACGGCTTGGCCCCTGTCGGCGGCTCGATTGTACAGAATCCCTATATCGATTCTTCGGCAGCCCTCACCGAGGCCACTTTGGCCAGTGGCGAGTTGTTTGTGAGCGGCGGGCTCCTCTGCCTTGCCCTGTTGTTGAGTACTTACCAGATTGTGATCGCCCCAACGGTGGCTTCTCTAGGCACCAGCGTGCCAGGGCTTTTAGAGAGTTTGATCTCCACGATTCAAGACTGCGGCGATATCGCCATCAGCAAACTTCTGGATAACAATATTTTTAACGTCTTGGTGGTGGTCGGTCTTTGCAGTGTGGCCTCTGCTGGCGAGGGCCCCATGGTGCTTCCGTTAATAGTTAAACGCGATTTCCCGATTACGATGATCATTGTCCTGGCCCGGCTCGGTGGGCGTTGGGTGCCCCTGGATCGGATCCTCGAAGGGTGGGAGAGCAGCCAACTCGATTCAGGTAACGGTCTCTAACAATGGATCTCACCCCGCAGCAGCGGCGCGCCGCCACCCTGGCCACCCCACTTGGCCATGCCTTTTTCCCGGCCGAGGATCCGGGCCTGCAGGCATTGGCCGCCTTCGGCGTGTTTGCGGTGGGTTACCTAATGCGGCCCGTGGGCAGCCTGGTGCTCGGCCCGATCGGCGACCTGCTCGGCCGCCGCAACATGCTCAGCCTCAGCATCGTGCTGATGGGCGCCGCCAGCCTGTTGATTGCCCTGTTGCCGACTCATTCCCAGTGGGGTTCGGGGGCGGGGCTGGCCCTGGCTGGGCCTACTCATGGTGCAAGGGTTTTCGGTGGGCGGTGAATTCACCGGTTCGATGACCTACGCCACCGAAGCGGCCCCCCCTGGTCAGCAGGGCTTGCTGGCCAGCCTGGGATTCTTCACCGTGGCCCTGCTGGCCCGCTCCCTCGGCAATGCCGCCATGGATGCCTGGGGCTGGTGGAGGTGCGTCAGCAGGGTCCGCTGGTGCTGCGCATCATCGCGTTGGTGTCCTTCGCCAACGTCGTGTTTTATGTGCTGTTTGTATATCAGGTCGACTACAGCGCTCACCAGGCCGGCTCCAGCCTGGCCCAGGCAAATACCACCTCTACCGTGATCCAGACCCTGGGCCTGCCCTTAGTTCTACTGGGCGGCGTGCTGGCGGATCGCTGGGGCAAATTGCAGGTCAACCGTCTTGGCACGCTGCTGCTCGCCCTGGTGGCGCCGATCGCCTTGCCTGTGGTGCAGTTGGCTGGCCCCAGCGGCCTGGCTGTGGGTCAGCTGCTCGGGGTGTTGCCCGTAATGATCGCCATGGGCGGGCAGGGGGGTGCTGGCAGTGGAGTAGGTGTCAGTGCGGCAGCGCTGCACTGTTTTTTCGATCGCCTACAGCTTGGCGATGGCCCTATTTGCTGGCACCGCTCCAGTGGTGTGCAGCTGGCTGCTGGAGGAGCAGGGCTGGCAGTGGGGGCCGGCCCTCTATTGCTGTCTGTTTGCCCTGCCGGCTTGGTGGGCGCTGAAGGGCCAAGGCCCAAGGCCCTCACCTAGGCGTGGGGGGCTTTTTTGCCGCCAGCCACCAGCCAGGCGCTTAGGGCCAACAGCAACACACTGCCGCTGAATACCAGCAGGTTGGTGGTGCTGTTATGGATTGGGAAGATCAACATGGCCTTGAAGGCGGACACTATCAACGCCACCACGATCACCTTTACCAACTTTTCCTTGAGGTCATCGAGGCTGCGAATGTCGAGCAGGCCGCTGCCGCCGTCTTTGCCGTCCTCGTGCGCCGCTTCAATGTTGGAGATCAGCAGCTCATACACCCCGTAGCCAAAGATCATCAGGGCGATGCCGATCAAGTAAAGGTCGACTCCGCCCACCAACTTGCCCAGCTGCACGGCGATTGCGTAACTGGTGTCGCCAGAGCCTTTGAGCAGCGCTTTCAGGGCACTAAGCACCTCCAGGGTGCCGGCAAGGTATGCGGCTGCAGCACTGAGCAGGCTCATCACCACCGGCACAATCGCGATCAGCCGGAAGCGCCACAGCCAACGCTCAAATATCCACTCGAGGCGATGTGGACGGTGAGCCATGGCTCTGATTAAGCGCATTAGGGCGCCACACTAACCTTGAACTAGTACTGCGCCGTGAGCGGAATCATCCATGGCCCTGCTACACCGGCTTAATGCCGTCCTACCCCTGATCGCGTCCCTAGTCTTGGTTGGCTGCGCCAGTGATGGCGGCAGCGTTCAAAGCCAGAAAATGGCCGCTATCAAGGCTCGGGGCAGCTTGATCTGCGGCGTGGACGGCAAGCTGCCGGGTTTCAGTTTTGTGAGTCCTGACGGCAGCTACAGCGGCCTGGACGTAGACATTTGTAAGGCAACAGCGGCTGCGGTTTTGTCGGACCCCGCCAAGGTGAGTTTCCGCGACCTCAGTGCTACCGAACGCTTTGCAGCTTTAAGTAGCGGTGAAGTCGACCTCCTTTCCCGCAACACCACCATGAGCCTCAGTCGCGATGCGCCTGGGGGTAATGCTCTTGCCTTTGCCCCCACCACCTTCTTTGATGGCCAGGCCGTGATGGTGCCGGTTAGTAGCGGCATTCGATCCCTTAAGGATGTCGTCGGCAAGCCGATCTGTGTGCAGACCGGAACGGCATCAGAGCTCAACCTGGCTGACCGGATGCGGGAGCTCAATGCCGCCTATACGCCACTCAAATTTCAATCGGGTGAACAGACCTACGCCGCCTACCTGCAAGGGCGCTGCGTTGCCGTCACCACCGATCGCTCCGGGCTAGCTGCAAAGCGAACCGGTTTCCCAAGCCCTTCGGCGCACATCCTGCTTCCTGATGTGTTGAGCAAGGAGCCCTTAAACCCCGCCACTGTTAATTCCGATCCTGCCTGGGCTGATGCTGTGCGCTGGGTCGTATACAGCCTCATTCAGGCAGAGGAGATGGGCATCACTGCCGCCAACATCGACGCAAAGGTGGCAGAGGCCAAGGCAAACAAAAACCTCGCCCAGTTGCGTCGTTTCTTTGGAGTGGAGGGCGACCTTGGTAAGCAGCTGGGGTTGCCTGCTGATTTCGTGGTCCGCACGGTGAAGGCTGTGGGTAACTACGGCGAGGTGTTTGAGCGCAATGTGGGCACGGGATCACCCCTCAAGCTTGAGCGAGGTGTCAACAAGCAATGGCGCGAGGGTGGCCTGATGTATTCGCCACCCTTCCTGTGAGATTCGATAGCGCCGGCACGCTGCCATGACCAGCCGATCTGAAGTCACCCCCTGGTGGCGCAACCGCCGCTACCTGCCCTGGCTAGTCCAGGGCGTGGTTGCCCTGCTGGTGGTTGTGGTGGTGGCTTTTCTGTTCACCAACCTGTTGCTCAATCTCACCAGCAGGGGCCTGCTGCTCAGCTGGAGCTGGCTGGGGCAGCCAGCAGGATTTGATCTGGCTGAAACTATCCTGCCGTTTGATGCCAGCCTTCCCTACTGGCGAGCCATGCTGGCAGGGCTGGTCAACACCCTGCGGGTGGTGATAACGGGCTTAGTGGGTGCGACGGTATTGGGCACCCTTATCGGCACTGCTTCTTTCAGCAGCAATGGGCTGCTGCGAAGACTGGCGCGTGTGTATGTGGAGGTGATTCGCAATATTCCTCTGCTACTGCAGCTGATGTTCTGGTATTTCGTGGTGTTTCTGGCCTTGCCGAATGGCCGCGACGCACTGCAGCTGCCGGGCCTAGTGCTCGCCAAATCAGGACTTTATTTGGGCTCCCCCGAACTGGTAGATGGGGTATGGCAGGCCCCCCTGCGCTTCACCGTTGAATTTGGGGCTCTGCTCACCGGGTTGGTGGTTTATTCCGCTGCCTTTATTTCCGAGGTGGTGCGCGGCGGTATTGCCTCTGTGCCTAAGGGGCAGTGGGAGGCAGCCACCTCTCTGGGGTTTTCGCCCCTGCTGACCCTGCGGCGGATCGTTTTGCCCCAAGCCTTGCGCGTGATTGTGCCGGGACTCAATAGCCAATACATTTCACTTGCTAAGAATTCCTCACTGGCAGTGGCCTGCGGTTTCACCGACCTCTATTCCGTTTCCGAAACCACCCTCAATCAAACCGGCCGTGCAGTTGAGGTGATGTTGATCCTGTTGGGTTCTTACTTAGTGATCGACCTCGTGATTTCTGCATTGATGAACGCGCTAAATAGCCTGGTGCAGCTGAGAGAGCGCTGAAATGGCAAGTACAGCTCCCCTGGTGGTGCGAGCGAGTCCCTTTCGCAGATTGCAAAAGGAGCTCTTTGGCAGCCGAATCGATGGCCTGATTTCGATCGCCTTGCTGGCAGCCCTGCTGGCAGTAGGCCTCGGCTTTTTCCGCTGGGCCCTCTTCCAGGCCCAATGGGCTGTGCTCAGTGCCAACAGCACCCTGTTTGCTGTAGGTCGCTACCCAGTTGAGCAGCAGTGGCGCCTATGGCTGCTCACTACCTTGCTGGCCCTGGCAACCGGACTGAGTTGGGGTCTGTTTAGGGCTTTCCCAGGCTCCGGTGCTGTTCGTGCTCTTTGGCCCCGCAATGACCGCTGGGCCGCCACAATTTTGGTGGCGCTCGCCCTATGGCGGCCCATGGCCCTACAGCTAACCCTTGCAATCCAGGCGCGTTGGTGGGGTATTGCTGCCCTCTTGCTTCTCGCCCGCTTGGCCGCCGGGCGCTACGGCCCAGCCATTCCCCAGGCTTGCCGCCGGCTGATTCCCCTGTTTTGGCCCCTGCTTTATCTGGTGGGCATGATGCTGATTAGTGGCGGCCTGGGGCTGGTGCAGGTGCCGCCTTCCGAGTGGGGTGGCTTGCTGCTCACGGTGTTGATGGCCACCTTTGCCATCCTGTTGTGCTTTCCCCTGGGGGTGCTGCTCGCCCTTGGTCGCCGCAGCGAGCTGCCGCTGCTGCGCTGGGGCTCGGTTATTTACATCGAGTTCATCCGCGGGGCACCACTTATTACCCTGCTGTTTCTGGGGCAGAACATCCTCGGTTTCCTGCTACCAGGCGGCCTGGCTCCAGATCGGGTTTGGCGGGCTGCCTGGGTGCTCACCTTCTTCGCTGCTGCCTATGTGGCTGAGGCGGTGCGCTCCGGGTTGGCTGCCGTTCCTGCGGGTCAACTGGAGGCGGCACGCTCCCTGGGGCTGCCCATGCCGCTCGCCCTGATCCACGTGATGCTGCCCCAGGCCATACGAGTTGCCCTGCCAGCCACGGTGGGCCAATTCATCACCCTGCTGCAAGACACAACCGTGCTCTCCTTGATCGGCCTGCTTGACCTACTCGGCACCGCCCGTACGGTGATGGCCAACCCAATGTTTCTCGGTAAGAACGCGGAGGTGTATTTAGTGCTCGCTATTTTGTTTTGGACTTGCTGCGCTGCCCTTGGGCTGGGCAGTCGTGCCTTAGAAACTCGCCTTAACCCCCATTCCCCCTCTGCTCCACAGGCATGACCAGCTCACCCGCCCTGATGATCGAGGCCCGTGGGGTCGAGAAGTGGTATCCCAACGGCTTCCATGCCCTACGTGGTGTTGATCTATACGTGCACCAAGGTGAGGTGGTGGTGATCATGGGACCGTCGGGCTCGGGTAAGAGCACTTTTCTGCGCACCTTCAACGCCATGGAGGATTTTCAGAAGGGCTCAATCGTGGTGGATGGCATTGAAATCAGCGACGATTTGCGCCGCATAGATGCGATCCGCCGGGAGGTTGGCATGGTGTTCCAGCAGTTCAATTTGTTTCCCCACCTCACGGTGCTCGACAACCTCACCTTGGCGCCGGTGAAGGTGCGCAAGCGCCCTAAAGCTGAGGTGGAGCGCCAGGCCCTTGAGTTGTTGGAGCGGGTTGGGATCGCCGAGCAGGCCCACAAATTTCCAGGCCAGCTTTCCGGCGGCCAGCAGCAGCGGGTGGCGATTGCTCGCTCGCTTTGCATGGAGCCCCGCATCATGTTGTTTGACGAGCCCACCAGCGCCCTAGATCCCGAGATGGTGCAGGAGGTGCTGGCAGTTATGCAGGAGCTGGCCCGCGACGGCATGACCATGGTGGTGGTAAGCCATGAGGTGCGCTTTGCGCGTAAGGTTGCAAGCCGAGTAGTGCTTATGGCTGATGGCGAGGTGGTGGAGGAGGCGCCGCCGCAGCAGTTTTTTACTAATCCGCGCCATGAGCGCAGTAAGCAGTTCCTCAGCCAGATCAGCTGATTCCTTCCTAATTATCCATTCCAACTACTTCTGATTTCATGACAACTCCCATGCCCCAGAACTGGCATGCCATCGATGGGCAATCCTGCCTGCAGGAGCTGCAGTGCGGGGAGGCTGGGCTGAGCACGGCAGAGGTAAGCCGGCGTCTGGCCGCTACTGGCCCCAACCGGCTTGAACTTGCAGCTGGTCGCAGCAACTTGTTGATCCTGTGGGACCAGTTCAGCAACGTGATGTTGATCATGTTGCTGGCGGTTGCTGCTGTTTCCGCCGGTGTGGCCTATGTGGAGCAGAAGTTCCCTAAGGATGCGATCGCGATTGTGGTGATCGTTGCTCTCAATGGCCTGCTGGGCTATCTGCAGGAGAGCCGGGCCCAGAAGGCCCTGCTGGCACTGCGCGATATGTCCCAACCCCAGGTGCAGGTGCGCCGCGACGGCCAGTGGCAAAAGTTGTCGAGTGAGGAGCTGGTGCCGGGCGACCTGATCCGCCTCGAGGCCGGCGATCGGGTGCCGGCTGATGGGCGCCTACTCGAGACGGCTGATCTGGGAGTGAGAGAAGCCGCCCTCACTGGTGAGTCGGAGGCCGTGTTTAAGCGAGCCGAGTTGGTGCTGGATTCAGCCACACCGATGCTGGAGCGCCAGAACTGCATGTTCCAGGGCACCGAGGTGGTGCGGGGTCGGGGGGTGGCGGTAGTGACCTCTACCGGTATGGCCACTGAGCTGGGTCAGATAGCCACCCTGATCAACACCGCTGGCGGCGAGAGCACCCCCCTGCAGGAGCGGCTCGATGGTCTAGCCAAGGTGCTGGTTGGCACAGCCTTGGCTCTGGTAGCAGTTGTTGTGGGCCTTGGGTTGCTGCTGGGTCAAGACCCGTTCGACCTGCTCGAAGTTTCCCTATCGATGGCGGTGGCGATTGTGCCCGAGGGCTTGCCGGCCGTGATCACCGTCACCCTGGCTATCGGCACCCAGCGCATGGTGCGGCGTGCTGCCCTTATTCGGCGTCTGCCAGCGGTGGAGGCTTTGGGCTCTGTCACCGTGATCTGCTCCGACAAAACCGGCACCCTCACCCAAAATCGCCAGGTCGTTCAGGAGCTGCGCTTCGGCAATCAATCGGTGCTGGTGGGTGGCAACGGCTACGAGCCCACCGGCGAATTCACGACAGCACTCCTGGCAGCACCTGAGGCTCCCTTGGCCGGGGCCCATCCTGGTTTGCAGAATCTGCTGCTGCAGGCCGGTGTGCTCTGCAGTGATGCCGAGTTGCGCCAAGGAGCAGAGGGGGTATGGGAGGTGCTTGGCGACCCCACGGAAGGAGCCTTGGCCGTGGTTGCTGGTAAGGCTGGTTTCGACGATTTCGAGCTCAGGCAGCGCTATGCCCGCAAGGCCGAGATTCCTTTCAGCTCAGAGCGTCAGTTGATGGCGGTATGGGTGAATGATCCGGATGGCAGCCTCCAGGCTCCCCTCGGGGCAGCGGCAGAAGGCTCCCATCAGCTGATGATCAGCAAGGGTGCCCCTGAAGTGATCCTGGCTAGCTGCAGCAGCTGGCTGGATGGTTCCGGGGTAGTGGCGCTCAGCCCCAATCAGCTCCAGTGGTGGATCGATCAGGCCCGCGACCTCGCGGCTTCGGGTTTGCGGGTGCTGGCCTTTGCCTGTTCTCCCCACCATTCCAGTCCGGACCAAGACCTCTCTGGTTTGGTGTTGATTGGCCTGATGGCCCAGCTGGATCCGGCACGGCCCGAGGTAACTGAGGCGGTGGCGATCTGCCGCGGTGCTGGCATTCGGCCCGTGATGATCACCGGCGATCACCCGCTCACCGCCAGGGCCATTGGTTCAAAAATTGGTCTAACCACCCTCGATGGTGAGGTGGTGCTGGGGCGGGAACTGGAAGCTTGCAGTGATGAGGAGCTGCGCGCGGTGGTGGCTCGCTGCAGTGTCTATGCCCGGGTGCCGCCTGAGCAGAAGCTGCGCATCGTTAAGGCCCTGCAGGCCAATGGCCAGGTGGTAGCGATGACGGGAGATGGGGTTAACGACGCCCCTGCCCTTAAGCAAGCCCATATCGGTGTAGCCATGGGCATCACTGGCACGGAGGTGAGCAAGGAGGCATCCGACATGGTGCTGCTGGATGACAACTTCGCCACGATTGTTAGCGCGGTGGAGGAGGGGCGACTGGTGTACGCCAATATTCGCCGCTTCGTTAAATACATTTTGGGTAGCAATGTCGGCGAGTTGGTCACGATTTCGGCGGCACCCCTGATTGGTCTGATTGGCGTTCCTCTAACTCCTTTGCAGATCCTCTGGATGAATCTGGTTACAGACGGGGTGCCGGCCCTAGCTCTGGCCCTCGAGCCGGCGGAGGCCGGCCTGATGGACCGGGACCCTGCTCGACCGGGTGAATCGATCTTTGCCAGGGGCATTGGTCGCTACATCGTGCGAGTTGGTGTGGTGTTCGGCTTAATGACGATTGCCATGATGGTGTGGATATATCGCACCCAGGGCGTGGATGGCCCCTGGAAAACCATGGTGTTCACCACCTTATGCCTGGCCCAAATGGGTCATGCCCTGTCGGCTCGTAGTGATCGCCCCTTGTTGCAGGTGAACCCCTTCAGTAATCCCTGGCTGCTCTGGGCGGTGGTGTTCACCAGTGGCCTCCAATTGCTGCTGCTTTATGTGCCCTGGCTGTCCCGTTTCTTTGGCACAGAGCCCCTGGCCTTTGCCGATCTGATGGTGTGCGTTGGGGTGAGCCTGTTGTTCTTCATCTACCTCGAGGCTGAGAAGGTTTTGCGGCAATGGTTTGGTCGCCGCCGGGCTAACACCCCTGCCGCAATGAATTGATGGCCGATCTGTCCGCCTTGATGGAGAAGCTTCCCCAGCTTCTCCTGGCGGCGGTGGATGCCAACCCGCTTCTGGGATATGGGGCTATCGCCCTGGTGATGTTGCTGGAAAACCTGGTGCCACCTATTCCTTCGGAGGTGGTGATGCCGCTGGCAGGCTTTCTGATCCAGCAGGGAAGGCTGCAGCTGTTTCCTGTAGTGCTGGCTGGCCTGTTGGGCACGGTGCTGGGGGCTTGGTTTTGGTATGGAATCGGCCGTCTAATCAACGAGGAGCAGCTTGAGCAGTGGTTGGCAAACCATGGCCGCTGGTTTGGCTTGAGGCCTGCGGACCTAGCCCGCAGCCGCCGCTGGTTCAATCGCCACGGAGTAGCGGTGGTGTTTTGGGGGCGGATTATCCCCGGGGTCCGCACGCTGGTGTCGTTGCCAGCTGGCATCGAGATGATGCCCCAGCCTTTGTTTCTGATTTGGACTACGGCAGGCAGTCTGATTTGGATATTGTTGCTCACGCTTGCTGGTCAAACGCTGGGGGCTGGTTACGCAGGTGTTGCAGCTGCCCTTAAACCATTTACCAGCGTTCTAGTTGGGATATTTTTGACGGCTGCAGTTTGCGGATTGCTGTGGCTGCTTTTGAGGTGGATTGGCAAGAAATTCCGCTGGCGGTGAAATCAGTGTTTGATCAAGTTGAGCTTAGATCCCAAATTGGCGGCAGATCAGCCAGGGAACAACGATCGCAAGGCCGATTGTGAGTGGCGCCCCGTAGCGCGCCATGTCCAGAAAGCGATAGCGACCAGGCCCAAACACCATCAGGTTGGTTTGGTAGCCGATCGGGGTGAGAAAGCTCTGGCTGGCCGCGATGGTGATGGCAAAGATGAAGGCCATCGGTGGGAGCGAAAGACCCTGGGCTATGGCGGTGGCGATCGGCATCAGCAATACCACGGTGGTGCCGTTGCTGAGGGCTTCGGTGAAGAGTTGGGCGATCACGAAGACCACGAACAGGACCCCATAAGCCGACCACCCCTGAAGGCCATGCAGCAGATCCTGCGCTAGAGCCTCGGCCAGGCCAGTTTTCTGCATCGCTTCGCTGAAGCAGGAGAGGGAACCCAGCAGCAAGATCACGTCCCAACGGATGGATCGCTGCAGTTCCCCGGGTCGCAGGCAGCCAGTAGCCACCATCACCACCACTGCCAGGAGAACCGCTGCCATCAGGTTGAGCACTTTGAACAGAGGCAGGATGATCACCAGGGCTGCTACCAGAACCGCCACCCATTTGCGGTTGGTGGTGGGCATGTCCTTTTCCAGTTCTTCCAGCAGCACCAGATCGTTGTTGGCCTGCAGGCCACGAATGGCATCGAGGGGCGCCTGCAGCAGCAACACATCGCCGGCCTGAAGCACGACTTGACCGAGCAATTCACGCAGCACCTGGTTGCCGCGACGCACCGCCAGCAGGGTGGCGTTGTAGCGCTGCCGGAAGCGAAGGTCTCGCACGCTGGTGCCGGTGATCGTGGAGCCGTTCGGCAGAAGCACTTCCACCATGCGCATACTGGTGACCTCGGGATGCTTCAGTTCCTCAAGGGCTTCCTCCTGCTCCGCCGGCGGTGACACCACCACCGTGCGCTCCTGCTGAAGCCGCAGCAGGGTTTCCCGATTGCAACGCAGCACAAGGCGATCGCCCACCTGGAGAGTGCGGTCGGCTAATGGGGCGCTGTAGATCTCGCTGCCGCGCTGCAGTTCGAGCACGTCCACGTCGTAGCGGCGCTGCAGACGGCTGTTGTGCAGCGAATGGCCCGCCAGCTCGGAGCCTTCCGGCACCAGCACCTCGGTGAGATAGCCCTCCCGGGCGAGGGATCCCAGCAAATCGCCATCGTCGAGGCCGCGATCTGGCAGGAGCCGGTCGGAGGCCCACAACATGTAGAGGCCCCCTAGCAGCCAGACGGGGATGCCGATGGCTGTGAAGCTGAACAGCTCGAGAGGACCAAAGCCGAGTTGGCGACTCACATCGCTGGCCAGCAGGTTGGTGGAGGTGCCGAGCAGGGAGATGGTGCCGCCCAACACCGTTGCAAACGACAGAGGCAGCAACACCTTCGAAGGGGATACGCCGCGCCTGTGGCACCAGCCCTCAACTACTGGCAGCAGGGTCGCCACGATCGGGGTGTTGGGGATAAATCCGGAGATCGGCGCCACCACCCCCACCATCAGGGCGATCATTCGTTTGGGACTGCGGATGGCATCGCTAGCGATCAGGGCCCTCAGCCGATCCAGTGCACCGCTGCGGAACAGGCCCGCCGACACGGCGAAGAGGCCCATCAAGGTGATCAGGGCGGGGCTGCCGAATCCCTGCACGGCCTCATCGGGCTTGAGCACTCGGAAGGTCACAAGCAGGGCTGCCGCCAGCAACCCAGTGACTTCAGGGGCTAGCCATCCGGTCACGAACAGCAGGATCGCCAGGGCAAACACCGCCAGGGTGATGGCCCCAGCGGGCTCCATGGCGGCGGTAAGAAAAGCATCCATAAGGCACGACCCCAACACTCGAAAATATACATCGGTTACTAGATGGGATATAGGGAGATTGAGATTGGTTGGCCGGCCTCGGGTGTTTTTGCTCGCTTTCAGCCCCCGACAATTGATGTCATCGGCCAGCCAGTGGGTCTATCAGGCTTCAAGCTCATAGGGTTTGGGTACATCCATGGGCCGCCTGCTGCGCTATGTGCGTTTCCCGCTGCTGTGCTGTGCCGTGGGCCTGGTGGCAGTTTTCGTCAGCCATGGTGGTCTGAGCCCTGCGGGTCTTGAGGCCACCTGGCTCACCCTGGTGCTGCTGGCGCTGGAGATCAGCCTCTCCTTTGATAACGCGGTGGTGAATGCGCGGGTGCTGGAGCACCTCACCCCAGGCCAGCAGCGTTTTTTCCTCAGTTGGGGTCTGGTGATCCCGGTGTTTGGAGTGCGTTTTCTGGGGCCTTTGCTGCTGGTGAGCCTGGCTGGGGGGATCGGTCTGGGGCAAGCCCTCGACGCGGCTCTGCATCACCCCGAGCAATACCACGCGCTACTGGAGTTGGCTGAACCGCGGATCCTCGCCTTCGGGGGGATGTTCCTGTTGATGGTGTTTCTGCGCTATTTCATCGATGAGGCCAAAACACTGCACTGGGTGGAGGTGCTCGAGGTGCGTCTGAGCAGCGCCGGAAGGGTTCCCTCCCTGGAGGTCGCTCTGGGGTTAATTATTTTGATGGGTGTGGCCTTTGTCCTGCCTGGCAGTTTGCGCAGCGATGTTCTTTTTGCGGGTCTGATCGGCCTGCTGCTGCAGATCCTGAGCACTTCCCTGGCGGAATTCTTCGGCGGCGGAGATCCGGCGGCGGGAAGTATGGCTGCCAAGAGCGGTGTTGCCAGCTTGATCTACCTCGAGTTGCTTGATGCCTCCTTCAGCCTCGATGGCGCGATCGGCGCCTTTGCGATCACCACCGATCTGGCGCTGATCATCACAGGCCTTGGCCTAGGAGCGCTCTTTATTCGCTCGCTCACGGTGATGCTGAGCCGGGAGAAGGCCCTCGACCAGTTGATCTATCTGGAGCACGGCGCCCACTACGCCATCGGCGCGCTGGGGTTGTTGATGCTGGCCGGGATTCCCTTGGCCCAGCACAACGTGCATGTACCCGAATGGTGCGCCGGGCTGATCGGCATCGGCCTGCTCGTCGTAGCTTTCTGGGATTCCATGCGTCAGAGGCAGCGGGCCTGAGACCGCTCGCTCAGGCGCTCACCACCTCATCGGGTGCAGGCCATGGAGGCCAACTCTCCTGCCTAGGCCAGGAGGATGCCCGTTTTCAGCTGCCCGGCAGTTTGGCCAAGGCTTCACTGGCGCCCATCACCACCAGCAGCTCGCCCGCCTCGAGCACGTGGGAGGCGGGCGGGTTCACCGTGAGCTGGTTGTCAGGCCCGGCGGCCAGCACGCTCACATTGAAGTTCTTGCGCAAATTGATCTCGCGCAACGACTGGCCGATGAAGGCTTCGGGCACCCGAATCTCCTCGATGCTGTTGCGGTCGTCGAGGCGCAGGCGCTCCAACATGTTTGGCCGCACCAGTTCTATTCCTAAGCGTTGACCCTGCATCTTTGAGGGAAAAACCACCCGATCGGCGCCCACCCGCTGCAGCATTTTCACGTGTAGATCACTGGTGGCCCGTGCGACTACCTGCTTTACCTGGCTGCCGGGGCTGTCCTTAACGATCAAAGCAGCCGTAACGCTGGCCTCGATCGGCTCCCTCATGGCTATCACCACGGTGGTCATGTCGAGCACGCCGGCGGCCCTCAGGGCTTCTTCATCTGTGCAGTCCACAATCCGCGCCTCGATGGCTGGCTCGATTTGACGCAGCTCATCAATGGCTCGCTGGCTGAGATCGATCGCCAGCACTTCAGCGCCGGCCTTGATCAGTTCGCTGCATACGGCGGAGCCAAAGCGCCCCACTCCGATCACAGCGAAGCCACCTTTGACGGCGCCTTCAGACGGATTCCATTGCCACCAGTTCGTCATGGAGTCAACCTGTTCAGGGGATTCAGATGTAGATCTCTTCGCGCGGATAGCCCACGCGGGGTTGGGGCCGGCTGCCGTAGATCGCCGAAAGGAGCAGCAGGATGCCCAGTCTGCCGACAAACATGCCCACCATCAGCACCAGCTGGCCCCAACGGTTGAGCTGGGCGGTAACGCCCAGATCCAGGCCCACGGTGCCGAAGGCCGACATGCAGGTGAACAGCTTTTCGAGGAAGTTGAAGGTGGTGCGGGTGGGCTCCCCGGAGGTGGTGGGGCCAATCCCCAGCAGCAGGGCCATCAGAATCACGAAGATTGCTGATGCCATAGCGACCCCCACGGCACGCAGCACCACGGTGTCAGGGATCTGGCGCCGATGGATCACCACCGCCTCACGCCCTTGCAGGGTGGAGCGGGTAGCCCCCATCAAGGTGGCGAAGGTGGTGGTCTTGATGCCACCGCCGGTGCCGCCCGGGCTGGCACCAATAAACATCAGCACGATCAGCAGCAGCAGGCCCGCATCCGAGAAGGTCTTAATCGAGAGCGGCACGGTGTTGAACCCTGCCGTGCGCGCCGAGATCGACTGGAACAGGGTGACTTGAATATCCTGCCACCACTGCAGATTTTCGATTACGCCACCGGCGGCGAATTGTTCGGTGAACATCAGTCCCAGGGCCCCAAACACGATTAACAAGGCCGTGCTGCGCAGCACCAGCCGGGTATGCAGGCTGAGGCGGCGAAGCCCTTGCAGGCGAGCACGGTTGGTCCAGAGGTCGTTGATCACCCGCCAGCCGATGCCGCCCACCACGATCATCGAGGCAATGACGCCATTCACCACCGGGTTGTCCCGGTAGCGCACCAGGTTGTCGCCCCAGAGGCCGAAGCCGGCATTGTTGTAAGCGCTGATGCAGTGAAAAAGAGAAGCCCAGAGGCGCTCGAGTGGATTGGCGATGTCGGTGAAGCCGAAGGCGTAAAGCACCACAGTGCCGAGCCCCATCACGCAGAAGCCCGTGATCAGGATGCTGTTGAAGGTGGGGCCAATGCCGCCTACCCCGAATTCATCGAGGGCCCGGCCCTTGTCTAGCCGGTGGCGCAGCCCTGAATTTCCCTGCACGAAGCCCTGCAAAAAGGTGGTGATCGCCATTAGGCCAAGGCCACCGGTAATGATCAATCCCGCCAGTGTCAGTTGGCCGAAGGGCGTCAGATCGCGGCTCACATCGATGATCGAAAGGCCAGTCACCGTGATTGCCGAGGTCACGGTGAACAGGGCTTGCCATAGCCCCACGTCGTCCGTTGAGCAAAGCGGGCTTGCCAGCAGCACCGTGCCGACGGCGATCACCAGAGCACCGGTGACCACGGTGAATTGGGGCACCGTGAGGCGCTGGCGCAAGGCCTTAAGAGCGTTCCAGGGTGTGCTGGTCAGGCTGATGTTGCGTTGGTGATGCCTACCCTAATCACAGTCCTGTGCCGGGATTTCTCATTTGATTAAGCAGTTGATCGACGGGCTGCCAGACCTGATCAGCGCCGCGGTGGAGACCAACCCCCTGCTCGGTTATGGAGCGGTTGCTTTGGTGATGCTGCTGGAAAATCTCATCCCGCCCATTCCCTCAGAAGTTTTGATGCCCTACGCGGGCTATCTGGTGCATGCGGGCCGGCTGCAATTACTCCCCACGGTGGCGGCCGGACTGGTGGGCACCGTTCTGGGTGCCTGGTTTTGGTACGGCATTGGCCGCTGGATAAATGAGGAGCGGATCGCTGGCTGGCTGGCTAGCCGGGGCCGCTGGCTGGGCATCCAGCCAGATGACCTAGCCAGGAGCCGTCGCTGGTTCAATCGCCATGGTTCGGCGGTGGTGTTCTGGGGACGACTGATCCCAGGGGTGCGGACCCTGGTGTCCGTGCCGGCTGGCATTGAATTAATGCCCCAGGCGAAGTTTCTCGCCTGGACAACCGCGGGCAGCCTGATCTGGACCACCTTGCTCACCCTGGCGGGCAGGGAGATGGGCCAGGCCTACGACCAGTTGGAGGGGCTGCTCGCCCCCTGGGCCGGAGGGATCAAGCTGGTGTTGGAGATTGCGCTCGTCTCTGGAGTCGTGGCTCTGCTGCGGCTGTGGCAGCTGCGCAGCCGGGCCGCTGGCAGTGAGAGTTAGGGCCAAAACTCCGATGGAGCTGGCTAGTTGATCTTTTCTATTTGAGATTCCCTACTTAGTGGTGTGGACGTGGAGCTAACCATGCCTGAAACCAGGGTGTGAAACACAGGCACTCCAGCCATCATCAACACAAACATAAACGTGGAGAGCTGGCGCCACTGGGAGGCAAGCTGATCAGATGATGGTTCGAGTGGGTGGCTGCAATCGCTGCAGATCAGCATCTTCTTGGAGCGCCCCACCTTGGTGAGTAGGCGGCAGCCGCACTTTGGGCAAGCCATGGTTTTTACAAAGTGGAGAAGTTTTTACAGAGTGGAAGAGTATGGAGCTGAGAGGGACTCCAAGTGATCTCGACGATTGATAAGCACTTCTACTGACACTGATTGGATTTGATTTACTTTTGCCGCCCCAAGCCGATGCGTCTGTTTCTATCGTTACCGATCCGAAGGCATATTCGTCATCTTCCACATGTCTGAACTGTTGAGATTTCTATTGCCTGTTTGACACGATGACTGTTGCTCTGCTTCAAACCGCCTGGTTGGTTCCTTTCTATCCCTTGCTCGCGGCCCTTTTGTCGCTGGCCTGGTCGCCTGGGTTGATCTCCCGCACCGGCCCGCGCCCCTGCGGCTACCTCAACTTGGCCATGGTGGCGGTGGCCTTCAGCCACAGCTTGCTAGCGCTAACGGCCTTGCACACCAATGCCGCCGCTGGGGCCCAGGCCCTCTATAGGCCCGTGAGCTTCAGCTGGACCTGGCTCGAGACGGCAGGGCTAAGGGTCGGCTTCGACGGGCTGGTGACCGAGCCAGTACTGATCGCCATGACCGTGATCACCGGCTTGCACCTGCTGGTTCAGATCTACGCCATCGGCTACATGGAAATGGACTGGGGTTGGCCCCGCTTCTTTGGCTGCCTGAGCTTCTTTGAAGCGGGTCTGTGTGGTCTGGTGCTCACAGATTCGGTGTTCTTCAGCTACGTAATTCTCGAGTTGCTAACCCTGGGCACCTACCTGATCGTGGGCACCTGGTACAACCAACCCCTGGTGGTGAAAGGGGCTCGCGACGCCTTTCTCACCAAGCGCATCGGCGACCTGATCTTGCTAGCGGGGGTAATTGCCCTGTTGCCGGTTAGCGGCACCTGGAATTTTCATGGCCTGCAGGGATGGGCCGCCGATCTCACCAACAACGGCCAACCCCTGCCGGCTGGATTCACGTTGATCCTGCTAGCACTGATCGCCGGCCCCATGGGCAAGTGCGCCCAAATTCCTCTGCACCTCTGGCTGGATGAGGCCATGGAGAGCCCCCTGCCCTCCACCGTGCTGCGCAACTCGGTAGTGGTGGTTGGTGGCGCCTGGGTGCTGCTGCGCCTGGAGCCCCTCATCGAACTGAGCCCGCTGGTGCAGGCCGTGCTGGTTGCCGTTGGCGGCACCACGGCGGTGGTGGCCTCCTTGATCGCGCTGGCTCAGGTGGATGTAAAGCGAGCCCTCTCCTTCTTGGTGAGCAGCTGGCTTGGTTTGCTGTTTGTGGCGGTGGGTTTGGGTGGCACAGCGGTGGCCGATCACCTGCTGCTCGTTTATCCGCTGCCGATGGCCCTGATCCTGATGGCCATTGGCACCATCGTCATCAGCAACGTGACCCAGGACCTCACCCAGCTGGGTGGGCTTTGGAGCCGGCGGCCGCTTATGGGCCTGGCCTTCCTCACCGGGGCAGCTGGCCTGATGGGACTGCCTCCCTTCGCCAGTTTTGCCGCCTTGCGCGAGCTGCTTGCTCTCACAGCAGCCAGCGGCCATCCCTGGCTGCTGGGTGGCTTGGTGCTGCTCACCAATTGCCTGATCAGCGCAGGCTTGATTCGTGTATTCGGCCAAATCTGGGGCGGTCGCCCCACACCCTTCACCCAGCGATCTGCCGAGGTGTTGTGGTTGATGGTGTTGCCCACCACCGTGTTGATGGGTATGGAGCTGCACCTGCCTCAATTGTTGGTGCGCAATGGCGTATTCAGCCTCACTCCCCTGCCCGGTTGGGGGCCGCTGGCCTGGCCTCTGCTGGTATCGACCCTGGTGGGAGGGGGTTTCTCCGCTGCCTTCTACCTGCGGCCCCACGGCCTGGCCCGGCTGCCCCAGGCCCTCTCAGGCCTGCAGGAGTGGCTCGCCCACGACATGCAAACCGAGCGCTTTTATCACCGCACCGTGGTGGCTCTGGTGCTGGCCTTAGCCCGCTTTGGCGCCTGGAGTGATAGCCGCCTGGTGGATGGTTTCAGCGGTGGCACCGGTGCCGCAGCCATGGCAGGAGCCCGCCGGCTCAGCCTCACCACCTCAGGTCGCTCCCAGGCCTACGCCCTCAGCCTGGTGCTGGGGGTGCTGCTGATGGCGGCCTGGTTGTTGGCCAGCCCCGCTCCCTCTCCTCTGGCTGTGCTGCCGTGACCTCTGCCCCCCTGCTGCTGCTGTTGCTAATCCCCGGGTTTGCGGGTTTGCTGCTGTCCCGATTGCCGGAGGGGCGTCCGGCCCTGGTGCGCTCCCTGGCGGCACTGACAGCCCTGGCCCAGCTTTTAGTTGGGGGGTACTGCTGGCTGCGGCCCCCCGCCGACCTCAGCTTTACCTGGCTGCCTCGCCTGGGCCTTGCCCTGGAGCTCGGCCTCGACGGCATCTCCCTGCCCCTGGTGCTGCTCACCGCCCTGCTTACTGCTATGGCGGTGTTGGCCTCTCCTGCCGACCAGGGCCGCTCGCGCCTCTACTTCTCCTTAATTCTTGCCACCAACTTCGGGGTGGTGGGCGCCTTCCTCGCCCGCAATGCCTTGTTGTTTGTGCTCGCATTTGAGCTGGTGTTGATCCCCACCACGCTGCTGGTGGCTATCTGGGGAGGGGAGCGACGAGCAGGAGCTGCCACCCGCTTCCTGCTTTATGGCGCCGTTTCTGGCCTCAGCCTGTTTGCTGGGGTACTGGCCTTCGGTTGGTTGGGTCAGGGCGCTGCCACCAGCACCGTGAGCTTCAGTTTTGAGGCCCTGGCGGCAACGCCCCTCGCTCCAGCTGCCCAGGCCTGGGTGCTGGCCCTGCTGCTGCTTGCTTTTGGCCTGAAGTTGCCAGTGGTGCCGCTGCACGGTTGGCAGCCGTTCAGCTACAGCCAGGCCCCTGCTCCGGTGGTGATGTTGCTGGGTGGGGCCGTTTCCAAGCTTGGTGCCTACGGCCTGCTGCGCTTTGGTGTGGGCCTATTGCCAGGTGCCTGGACAGCTTTTTCCCCCTGGATCGCTGCTGCTGGTGCCGTTAGCGCCGTGTATGGCGCCCTTAACGCTGTTGCGGCTACAGATATGCGCCGCCTGATGGCCTACAGCTCGCTTGGCCATATGGGCTTGCTGGTATTGGCTCTGGCTGCCGCTACCCCCTTGAGCCTGCAGGGGGTGATGGCTCAGGTGATTGCTCACGGCTTAATAGTGGCCCTGCTATTTGCCTGCGTTGAGCTAATCCAGCGCAAGACCGGGACCACCGTTATTGCCGAGCTATCCGGCCTGCTCAATCCGATTAGGGGCCTGCCCTTCACGATGGGTTTGTTGTTGCTTGCCCTGATGGCCGCCGCTGGCATTCCTGGACTGGCTGGCTTCCCTGCAGAACTTCTTGTGTTTGAGGGCAGCTGGACCGTCTTTCCTAGGGCAACGTTGGTGTGCCTGGTGGCCTCTGGTTTTACTGCTGTTTATGCGGTGCGGCTATTCAATCGGGTTGGTTTTGGCCGGCTCGATAATTCCCGAGCTGACTGGCAGGGCACCAGCCTGGGCGAGCGATTGCCGGCCGTTGTGCTCACCCTGCTGGTGCTGCTCACCGGCCTATGGCCCCTAGGACTCACCGGCTGGAGTGAAACCGCCACCGCTGCCCTTGCCCTCCGCACCCAACTGCCCGTATGACACCCATCGTTTCGACCCCTGGTGTCCGCACACCCCTGATTCCTCCCTCAACCCATCCCTACGCAGAGGTGATCCACCGGCTTGAGGCGGGAGGATCAATGCTGCCTGATACCCCCGAGAACCTGCAGCAGATCATCGGTATCTATAAGGCCTACGCCGTGCCGATGGATTTTTATTGGCGCAATCTTTTGTATATAGCTGAGCGGGTATTTCTCAATCCGCTTCCCGCATTCAAGTATTTTATTTCTAAGGAGTATCTCGATCTCCCCAATAGCTACGCCGGTGATAAATCCAAGCTGAGGATCTGGCGTGGCGGTGAAAAGGCCCATCCGGAGCTACTGGAGTTTATGGAGCGGGGTGAGACCCGCCGCATGCCCAAGCTGCTGCATCACCTTTGGCACGACCGGGTGAATATGGAATTCGCCGAGGCCTGCATGCAGGCCATGTTCTGGCACCAGGGCATGGTAGGCCGCTTCAACGACTTCCTGGAGAGCGACGTCTACAAGGCCAATGCGGATCGGGCGATCAAGGCCTACTTCAAGGGCAATTTGGTGATGCTGGGGCTCTATAAGCTGTTCCCGGATATGTTTATGGAGCAGGTCAAGCAACTCTCCTTCTACGCCAACCTCGGTCTGTTCTGGGAGGTGATGGCGCCGGTGTTCTTCGAGATGAGCGACCTCTACGACGAGGGGAAGCTCACCTCCGTTCCCGAGGCGATGGACTTCCTCGTCAACGGCATCTTCGCGGTGGCGGGGCGGCCGATCTACCACCATGTGTTCATCCGGGGCGAGTGCTTCGAGATCATTCCCAAGAGCGAGGGCTTCACCTGGCTCTATGAGGCTGCGTTGCCCTATGTGGAGGCGGTGTTTTACCGCACCTCACCGTTCCGCGGCACCAAGAGCTACAACGCCCAGGCCTATCAGGTGCCTGCCGATCAAGCCGACTTCCACTACGGCATCCTCTATGCCGATGTGTTCCCAGTGGGATCCGCCGGCATTCCGCCCACCCTGCTGATGCAGGACATGCTGCATTTCCTGCCCCCCTATCTGCAGGAGCTCTACAAGCAGCATCGCCGCGGCGAAGAAGATCAACTGATCCAGTTGGGCATCACCTTCCAGCGCTCGATGTACAACGTCACCTCGGCCGTGATCCAGGCGTTGCGCTGTGCCCTGCTCTATCCCTTAGACGACACCGACCCGGAGCATCTTGCGGCCAACCGCCGCTTCTTCGAGGCCCAGATGGATCGCTTCCTGCGGCCCGAAGCGCGGCTTGCCGACATTCAAACCCAGGATTACCGCTAGGAGATACGCCATGGCCACGATTCTTGAAACCGCCCTCGCCGCCGGCGCCTTCAACACCCTGCTGGCGGCCGTCGATGCTGCCGGCCTGCGCGGCGCCCTGGAGGGCCCGGGCCCCTTCACGGTGTTCGCGCCGGTGGATGACGCCTTTGCGGCCCTGCCTCCCGGCACGGTGCAGACCCTGGTAGACAACCCACCCCAGTTGGCTCGGATCCTCAAATACCACGTGCTGGCTGGCGCCCATGGCCGCACCGACCTGGTGGCTCAGTCGGAGTGGCCGAGCCTGGAGGGGGCTCCGATCCCGATCCGTTGCAGCGAGCCGTTTGAGGTGAAAAACGCCACAGTGGTAACCGCAGACATTGCCTGCGACAACGGCATTGTGCACGTGATTGATCGCGTGATCCTGCCGGGCTGATCCACCTTCGCCACCCTCGCTCCGCTGGCTCCCTTGGGTTCCTCCCTGCTCACCACCCTGCTGCTGTTGTTGGTTGGTGCCCTGCTGGCCCGGTTGACGGCCACCCGGCTCGCCCGCTGGGCGGTGCCGGCGATCGTGCTGGAGCTGGGAGTGGGCTTTGCCCTGGGAAACACCGTGCTGCCATTCGAGCAGATCCGCTCCCTCTCCGGTCTGCTGGAGCTGGGGGTGCTCACCCTGTTTTTTCAGGTGGGTCTGGAGGTGCGCGGCGGCTTGTTGGGCTCCCGGCCAGCGGCAGTGCTGCGCACGGTGTTGCTGTCGGCGCTGACGCCGCTGCTGGCCTGGTGGCCGCTGCAGCAGGGCTTTGGTCTCTCCACGGCCACCACCTTGCTGTGTGTGGCCGTGCTCAGTGCCACCGGCACCGGGGTGACCCTGCGGGCCCTCCGCCAGCTCGGTGCCTTGAAAACCCCCTCCGGTCGCCTGCTGGTGGGTGTTTCGGTGCTAGACGATCTGCCTGCCATCGCCCTACTCACCGGCTCCATGCTGTTGGCGGGGGCCGGTAAGGGTGGTAGCACCGGTTTGGCCGGGTCAGGTTGGCTGGTGCTGCTCGGCCCGGTCCTGGCTCTGCTGAGCGTGCCGCTGTCGAGCTGGTGGTTGCGGCGCCACGGGCCCTGGCAGCCGGGGCCCCTAGGAATGTTGCTGCTGTTGATCGGCTGCAGCTGGATCGGTGAGGTCACCGGGGTGACCAGCCTGCTTGGGGCGCTCTGGGGTGGGGTGCTGTTCAATCGCCTGGCGCCGATGGGGGAAGGGAGCACCGAGGCCCGCGAGCTGCGGGGCAACCTGGCCATGCTGTCGGAGGTGTTTCTGCCCCTCTATTTCCTAGGGGTGGGGATGCGCATCCAGGCGGGCACCCTGTTGCAGCCCTCGGCCTGGTGGCTGGCCCTGGTGCTTTTGCTGCTGGCGATTGGCTGCAAGTTGATCTGCGGGCTTGGCATCAGCGGCCGGGATCAGGCGGCCGGGGTGGATCGCTGGGTTGTGGTGTTTGGCCTTATCCCCCGGGGCCTGCCTGGTCTGGTGTTTGCCTCCACGGCCCTGGCCAGTGGGGTGATCACCGCCGCCCAGTTCTCCGCCCTTGTGCTCATGGTGAGTGGTACCACCGTGCTGGGCCTGCTGTTGCTGGGCCGGCGTCTATCGAACCTGCAGGCTGGATAGCTAGGGGTTCAGACCGGCATCAGCTTGTCCATTGCCTGCTTCACCACTGAGTAGCAGCGATCAAGCTGGTCTTCGTTGATGCCCAGGGGCGGCAAAAGATACACCACGTTGCCCAGGGGGCGCAGGTACACGCCCTGTTGCAGGCAGTGGCGCTGGACCTGTTTGCCCACGGGATTGAGGTAGCTGGCTTCGCCGGCGTCCACATCCCAGGCCGCCATGGTGCCGACGCAGCGGGGGCGCCGCACCCGCGGGTGTCGCGCCAGATCTTCCAGCAGTGGCGTGTGGCGCACCTCGAACTGCTGGAAGCGCTCGGGGTTGGCCTGGAGCAGATCCAGGCTGGCCAGGGCCGCTGCACATCCCAGGGGATTGGCGGTGAAGCTGTGGCCGTGGAAGAAGGTGGCCTCCGGCCGTTCGCTGATGAACCCCTGGTAGAGGCGCTCGCTGGCCATCGTTGCCCCCATTGGCAGGAAGCCTCCGGTGAGGCCTTTGGAGAGCGCCATCAGGTCGGGCTGAATGCCAGCCCGGCGGCAGGCAAAGAGATCCCCGGTGCGGCCGAAACCTGTGAACACCTCATCGGCAATCAGCAGGGCTCCGGCAGCCTGGACCCGCTCGGCCACGGCCCGCAGGAAGGCCGGCCGCACCACCCGCATGCCGCTTGCCCCCTGGATCAAGGGTTCGAGGATCACTGCCGCGGTGGGCGTCTCTAGGGCCTGTTCGAGCTGGCGTAGGGCGACCTGTTCTCTTTGCTCCACCGCGTCGTCGCCCCAGTGGCTGTGGGGCCAGGCCACCCGGGCTACGGCAAATAGCAGCGGCTCATAGGGGTCGGTGAACAGGGAGCGCTCCCCCAGCGCCATCGCTCCGAAGGTGTCGCCGTGATACGCCCCCTCGAAGGCGATCACCTGGCGGCGTTCGCTGCCCTGGTTGCGCCACCACTGCCAGGCGATCTTGAGGGCAACTTCCACGGCGGTGGAGCCGTTGTCGGAGAAGAACAGCCGCTCGAGGCCCGTGAGCGCACTGAGTCGGGTGGCGAGCTGCTCGGCGGGTTCGTGGCTGAAGTTGGCGAAGATCACCTGCTCCAGCTGCTGGGCTTGACGGGCGATCGCCGCCGCAATGGCTGGCTCGGCATGGCCGTGCAGGGTGACCCACCAGCTGCTGATCGCATCAATCAGGCGGCGGCCATCGCTGAGCTCCAGCTCACTGCCACGGGCTGAGCGCACCTGCAGCGGCTCGGGGCTGCTGGCCACCTGGGTGGTGGGATGCCAGAGATGGGGGTGCCAGGTCACAGGGTCAGGCTTCAAGGTGATCAATGAAGCGCACCGAAAGTCTCCGGATAGTTGCGTTGGCCCTTCGTTCTAAACCTCGGGCCGTGTCTCGTGTGTCGCCCATCTGCCGGGCCGTGGAGCTCACGCTCAAAGGTTCCCCTGCTTCGATTCAGTAGCGCAATCGCTGCAGCTCGGCTTCCTGTTCTGGCAATTCATCAAGCAGCTGAAGCCGCCAGGGCATTGCTGATGGCGTCGCGAATCAACCAGGTGGCGTAGGTGGAAAAGCGGTAGCCCCGGCCGGGATAGAATCATTAAGGTGGAGCGACTCCGCCGAGATGGACTCTCCGCAGCCGATCCGGGCCACTGCCCGTGGTGCAATCCCTGAGGAATTTCAGCCGTTGCTGGAGTGACCCGGTGCCCATTGCTGGATCAGCTGTTCGAGGCGTACCAGCTGGTAGCGGGTCTGCTCATTGGGCTGATGGATGTAGGCGCTGCGCAGGTGATCCAGCTCCGCGTCAAGTGAGAGCAGCACGGGGTGGTTCTCGTTCACGGTGCAAATCCAGGACCTACCAGCAAATCCTAAGCCTTTATTAAATTTCGGGGATGGCCGGTCAGGTTCCGATTGGCTCAGGCTCCGATTGGCTCAGGTTCCGATTGGCAGTGGGCCGTCCCGGTCGGAGCGGAAGGTGAGAGGCATGGATGGCACATGCCGCTGAATCAACTCCAGCAGCAGTTTGAAAACCTCGCGGGTGTGGGGGGCGGTAGTGCCCATCGCTTCGCGACTCAGCAGCACCAGCTCCAGCACCTTGCCATCTGCTTTTGATTGCACATCGGCGAACAGCTGCATGCGCTGGGTTTCACCGCCACCGCGGATCATGGCGCTGAGGTGGGCTGGTGTGCGGTGCTCGATCTCCGCTCTGATCTCCTCTAATACAGGCTGGAGGGCCTCCAGCATGGCCGCGGCATCCAGCGGCACGCCGGGTTTGAGCACCACTAAAAATCGCGCCACAGCCACTCCCTTATCAATTCACGCTACCTGTTGCAGCCTGCCTAGCTGGTTGGTCTGGATCTAGAGGTAATCCCCGCACGGCCAGGGCGAGGCGCCGGCCCAGCAGCAGCACCGGGTACAGGCGCTTTGCTCTCCCCGGTGTGGCGAGGAGCGGGCCGAGCAGCTGCAGCAGGGGGGCGCTGGGCTCCAGCCGGCTGCAGATCCACTGAATCGCCTCGGCTCCATGCAGCGCCCGGCCCTCTGCCAACACCACGGCACCCCGGCTCAGGTCCCAGCCCTGTTGCCGCAGTTGCCGCCGCAGTTCGTGGTCGCTGCGGCCATCGCGGATTGCCAAGTTCGGGATGCCACTGCGCAGTTCCGCCAGCTCAGCGAAATGGCGGCAGAAGGGACAGCCGCCGTCAAACACCAGTACCGGATGGTTAAGTGCCGTCATCGGCTGCAGCCTTGGAGATCGCTGTCATCCTGAAGGCCTAGCGGTTTAGTTGTTGTGTATGCCCAGCTCGGGCCCGGAATCCATCGCCGTGGTCGGGGCCGGGGTATCGGGCTGCGCTTTCGTTGCCCAGCTGCGCCGCTTGGGTTACACCGGAGCCCTCAGCCTTTGGGAGACAGGGCGAGGTCCGGGCGGACGGGCCAGCACCCGTCGCTCTCGCCAGGATCATGGGCTGCGCATCGATCACGGCGCGCCCCTGCTCAACATCACCGGCGCAACGGAGCCGCTGTTGTTGCAGCCCCTGCTGGCGGGGGGCTGGATTGAGCCTTGGCCTGGTTTGATCGCCCAGCTCCAGGGGGAAGCGACCCTGCGGCCAGGCCAGGCTGATGCCCTGGGGCTCGGCCAGCTCTACCGGGGTCGGGGTGGCATGGATCATCTCTGCAAAGGACTGTTGAGCCTGGCCGGCGAGGCTGGCGAAGCGTGGCAGCCCCACTACGGCACCCTGGTGCGCCACCTCGATTGGAAGGATGGTCTCTGGCAGCTGCTGGATCGGGAGGGGGAGTTACTGGGGCAGGCCCATTGGCTTGTGCTGAGCAGCACCCTGCTGGCCCATCCGCGCAGCAGGCAGATCTTTGGCTGGGAGGAGGTGCCCCTCAAGCAGGCCGCAGAACGGCTGGGCGACCTCCGGCTGGAGCATGCCCTCACTGTGATCGCCGGCATCCGCGTTGAGGCCCGCAGCAATCTGCTGGTGCTGCTTGAGGCGGCCGCAGCAGGACCTTGGGCCAGTCTTCCTTTCAGCCTGCTCCATTTCGATGCTGCAGCCCAGCAGCGCTGGGGGCTGCAGAGGATCACCGTTCAGCCCTTGTTCGACGGTCGCTGCGCCGTGGTGGCCCATTCCAGCCACTCCTTTGCCGCCGATCACCTTGATGTCTATGGCACCCATTCCGCCGTGGCACGCATGCTTCAGCTGCCCCCCGATGAGGGCCGCGAAGATACGGTGATCGCTGCCCTCACCACCGCTCTTGAGCAGGTGATGGCCCCCTGGTTGCCTGGCCTAAACCTCGCCACGGCTGATCGCCAGCTGATGCGCTGGGGTGCCGCTTTTCCCCTGGCTCCTGGACTGCCCTCCGAACTCAGTTGCTGCCCAAGCAGCCGGGTGGGATTCTGCGGCGACTTCATTGCGGGGGTGGGGCTTGGGCGGATTGAGGGTGCCCTGCGCAGCGGCGAACAGCTGGCCCACGAGCTTTGTGCACTTGCCTAAAGCTGCGTGCTGCCGATCATTGCGATAGGTGCAGCCTTGCTACAGATCGCCCAAACGGTGTTGATTGCGATTGCAGCCATTGCTGCGGTGGGGCTATCAGTTGAGAGGTGAGACGTCTTGGATGTCTTGCAGGCGATCACCTTCCCGGACTGCGATGCGGCCCCTTTCACCACAAGCGGCAATCAGCAGTGCTGTTCACGGCCCGCCGCGCCGTTGCCGCAGCCTTCCCGTGGTTCCTGCCCAGCAACTTGAAGTGGTGAACCTGGCTGCCCACTACTTCGCCCATCATTTTTCCGAGCAGATCGAGTTGGAGGTGGTGGCTGATTCGATCGGGGTGAGTGCTGAGTGGCTCGATCTCTGCTTTGACCACTGCCGCGGTAAGACACCGTTTCAGACGCTCCAGCACATTCGACTCAGCCGGCTATTTGAGGGCATCGCAGCCCAACCGCAAACCACCCTTGAGCAGCAGGTGCACCGCTGTGGCCTGGCTTCGGTGATGGCAGCCAATCGGCTGTTTGAGGAGTTGTTCGGCATTGGCCTTGCACCCTTTCGTCGGGTTTGTCGCCGCGCCGATGCTGATCGCTTGCTACGACAGCGAAGCTGCTGAATCCTGGGACCTTCCACCTCCATCTGGATCGCGCTGGCCAGTGGCTAGGGGCTGGTGCAGCCGATCATCGCCAGCTTGCTGGGACTGGGTTTTCCAATTGAGCGCGCTAATGATCCCTGCGATCCCCTGGCCTTTGCGGCGGGTCCGTTTCTGCTGTTCCGCAGCCAGGCCTACAGAGCCATTGGTGGCCAAGCTGCCGTGGCCGGCGAGGTGGTGGAGGATCTCGTCCTGGCCTGGGCGATCAAGGGCCAGGGCATCAGGCTGCGCTATCTGCTGGGGCCGGGGATGGACCTGGCGGGGTCGCTCATTGCACATGTATCAATAGCCCCATACGTTGAGTGCCCACCGCCAGCGGGGTTTCCCCAGGCATGCCCAGCCCATTCAACGAATGGATGCCCGAAGTGGTGGTGTTTCACCCCACCCGCTTCGAGGAGGCGCAGTGGATCGTGCATCACCTGCGCGAGCGCAAGACCGTGCTGGTGCACGCCGGGGCGATGGAGCGCAGCGAGGCCCAGCGGTTGATTGATTTCGTGGCGGGTGGTGTCAGCGCTATCGATGGACAGGCCGAATGCCTCGACGAGCTCACCTTCGTTTTCGTCCCAGAGATGGTGGCCTTGCGGCGGGATCCCGCACCGCCGTGATCCAGGCTGCACCGCTCTGCCTCCTAGGCTCAAATCCATTCTGGGAGTGGGCTGAGTGCCCCGTCTACGTCGCTTTCTGTACTCCCTCGGCCCCGTCCTGACGATCGCGGCCCACCTCGGCTGCCTGCTGCTCTTTTGGACCGGTCTCAGCCTCGGTGCGGCCCTTTGGGCTTTGGGGCTCTACTTGGTGCGCATGCTGGCCACCACAGCCATCTATCACCGCCTGATCACCCACTCCAGCTATAAGGCGCCCCGTCCCGTTGCCTGGATCGGTGCCTTTGTGGGGGCTTCGGCAGGTCAGATGGGCCCTAGCTGGTGGAAGGCCCACCACCAAACCCATCACCGCCACGTCGACACTTGCTCCGACCCCCACACCCCCCTTGCTCCTTCAGCGGGATGGCGGGGCCTGTGGCGCTCCCAGGTTGGTTGGGTGTTGTCTTCAAGTTTTTTCCCCACAACCCTGCCGGCCGATGTGGAGGCCGATCCGGTGTTGCGCCTGATCGACAGGCTCCATTTTGTGCCGGTGCTGCTGCTGGCCTGCCTGTCTTGGCAGCTGGGCGGACTGCCTTGGCTGGCGGCCTTCTGCCTAAGCACAACTGTGCTTTATCACGGGGTGGCCAGCGTTAATTCCCTGGCCCACCTGCAAGGCGATCAGCCCTTCGCCACCGGAGATGCCAGCCGCAACAACCTGTTTGTGGCCGTGATCACCCTGGGCGAGGGCTGGCACAATCTTCACCACGCTTTCCAAGCTTCGGTGCGTCAGGGAATCACCCTGCGGCAAGGGCGAGTGCGTCTATTGCCAGATCCCACCTACCGCTTTATTCGCCTGCTGGAGCGTTGTGGCTTGGCCTGGGATCTAAGGATCCCCAGTAATCACGCCCTGCTTGCTCGCGGCGCTGAGAGCTAAAAAGCGCAGGCCACAAGGCTCAACTGCAGCCAGCAACCTCCTGGAGCCAGCTTTTCCACAACCACATTCTGGTGCCGATCGTGGGCTACCAAATGGGCGAAGGTTTCTGCGTCGTCTCTGGTGTTGAAGCGAGCTGCCTGCACCTGCAGCGGCACGCTTTGCTCGCGCTCTACGGCAGCGCGTACGCGATAACGACCCGAAGCGATGGGATCATCCATAGGTGGATTCTGGATCCAATTGCTGGAAATTGCGCCAACCTTCAGAGTTTCAGAGAAATTGATGGCTGGGGTGAGTAAGCCAGGGTGTGTAAGCCAGTTCAGGGGCGCAGCAATTCGGCAACCAGTGGCTCCAGCGCTGCGGGATGTTGCAGCAGCTGCTGGTGGGTGCGCACGGGCAAGGGCTGCCGCGGGCCCAGCGGTAATACGGCGCGCCAACCAGGCAGCACCATCAGGTCGGCAGCGCAGTAAAAGCTGCAGCATTGCACGCTGTCTAGCCCCTCGAGATTTGTGTTGAGCTGGCGCAGCAGCGGGCTGCCCCATTTCATGTCGGCAATGCCAGCCAGCAGCCAGCTTGGCCAGGGCTGAGCTGTGAGAGTGCCCTGCTGGGGGCTACCGACGCTGATGAAGCGGCGGGTGCGCGATCGGCCGCCCTGAAGTTGGATCCAGGTACGGCCGATCACGCCACCCATTGAGAAGCCCAGCAGGTCTATTTGGGTGTGGGGACCAAAGGTTGCTTCGATTTGTCGGCCCAGCCGGTGAGCTAACTCCAGGATCGGAGTGGCACCGAGGCGATTGGGTAGGTAGGGGATAAGCAGTGGAGATCGCCGCTCATCCAGCTGGATTTTGAGGCGATCAAACAGACGTGGCGTGTCCCACAGACCGTGCACCAGCACCAAGGGGGGAGCGCTTGCCATGGGCTCAGGCTAAGAAGCTGGTTGGTTTGCATCAAAAAGCCGCCCCCGAAGGGACGGCCAATGGATCACCGGAGTGACCCGAAAATCAGCTTTTGCTAGCGGAGCTCAGTAGCGGCTGCCGCCACCGCCGTAGCCACCACCGTTGTAGCCACCGCCACCGCCGAAGTCGCGGCGACCGCCGCCACCACCACCGCCGCCGCCGCCACCGCCACCACCGCTGCCGCGGGGCTCAGCTTTGTTGACGCGGATGGCGCGACCCATCCACTCAACATCCTGGAGATCTTCAATTGCCTTGGTCTCTTCTGCCTCGTTGGCCATTTCGACAAAGGCGAAACCGCGCTTGCGGCCGGTGTCGCGGTCGAGGGGGAGGCTGCACTTGCTCACCTGTCCGTACTGGCTGAACAGATGCTGGACATCTTCCGCTTCCGCATCGAAGGAAAGATTGCCGACGTAAATGGTCATGAACTCAGAGACTATGAATTGATCCTTCGACGGCCCAACAGAAAGTGGTCAGCTCGCTAGAGAGAAATCTTTGAATCACTTGGCACCATACACGGCCGCCTAACGCTTCGGTCGAAACCGCCCCGCCTGGGATGTGCCTTGACCAGCGGTGTGATGCCAAATCATCAAACCCTGGCTAGGGATGGTTGTTCCAAGCCTTGCATCGCCATGTCGAAAGCCCAGCTCACAGCCTTTATGGTCAAGGTTGATGCCGATACGGCCCTAAGGGCCCGGGTTGATGCCGCCGACAGTGTCGACGCGGTCGTGGCGATTGCCCTGGAGCAGGGCCATGCCTTTTCTCCAGCCTCCTGGTCCCGCGCCCAGCGTCCCTGAGCGCAGTCGCGCCTGCTTAGGGCCAGGGCGTGAAGGCGGCGGGCTGGTATTTGACGATGCCGATCCGCCAGCGCCGCTGGGCCAGTTGCTTCAGGTTGGCTAGCAACTCTTCAGTTGTGCCACCGGCGATCCAGTCAGCCTTGATCAATGGCAACCGCTCGCTCATCACTTCGAGCGGCATCTCCAACAGCAACAGGCTGTCTTCACCAACGGCCCGCCGCAGGGCACCCTCGTCACTGCGCTGCCACAGCCTCAGCAGCAGCTCCAGGGCAAGGGTGCGGCCTGCTTCGCCGGGTTCGCCGCCGCTGTCTTCCCTCTGGGACTTGCCGGTTAGGGGCAGGGCCCGCTTGCCATCGAGTTCGACTAGGGCCAGGGCCACCAGATATGGAGCGTCTGCCACGGAAATTTCTTTGAGTTGCCACACCATGGCGAGGGGCGCGGATTCAGTGTGGAAACTGACACGTATTAGGTCTTCTGTTGCCGTTGGCGGATGGGGCTGCCCCACAGGCATTTGCCGGGACTAAATTCTCAGCCGTTCGTTTACAACTCCTTTCCAGGGAGCCAGCGCCATGTCGAGCATTGTTGACCAGTTGGTGACCTATCGCTCAGCTCTGGCGGAGGCCACGGAGCGGGGAGATCAGGCCGTTGCCCGCAAGATCGAGCAGCAGATCAAGGAGCTGCAGGATTTTCAGGTGCGCCATCCGGAGGAAACCGAGGCTCCAACACCGTTTGAGGTGTTCTGTGACCTCAACCCATCGGATGTCAATTGCCTCGTCTACGACGATTGAGCCCTGGCTAAGTTGTTCGTTTTTGTAGATCTAACGGTTAGGTAGACATCACGTCCACACTTTTAAGGGCGGTGCCAAGCAGCCTCGTGAATAGGTCCAGCTGCTCTTGACTGCCCATCACAACAAGCATCTGGCCCGGGGCCAGGCGAGTGTCGCTACCGGGATTTGCCAGCAACTCCGGCCGCTGTTGGGAGTATTGGGAGCCCCGGTACTGCCTCGGCACATCGTTGGCTGCAGGCTGGGGCGGCACGATCGCCAGCACTAGGGCACCAGAGCGCGAGCCGAGCTGGAGCTCCGCCAGGGATGCTCCATTGAGGCTGCCCAGGTCGGCTGGGTCGCTACTCAGCAGAAATTCCTCCACCTCGCAGCCAGAGCCAGCCAAAAGATCCATGAAGGTCACCGCCAGGGGGCGTAGGGCGGTGGCGGCCATGGTGCGCCCCCCACTGACGTACGGGCTCACCACTTGATCTGCGCCCGCTAGGCGCAGCTTGCGTTCCGCTTCCTCGCTATCGGAACGGGCTATGAGCCGGCAGTTGGGCGCCATCCCCCGGGCGCTCAGCACCACGTAGAGGTTGGATGCGTTGTTGGGCAGGGCCGCCACCAGGGCACGGCAGCGGTGGATGCCTGCATCCAGCAGGGTTTCGTCGAGGGTTGCGTCGGCCATCAGCACGGCCAGCCCCCGTTCTTCGGCGGCCTCCCGCCGTTCTACATCCATCTCCACCACCAGCAGGGGAACGTTCTCTCGGGTGAGTTGTTCGGCGATTTCACGGCCGATGCGGCCATAGCCGCAAAGGATCACATGGTTATGCATGGTGGATAGCCAACTGCGGAATCGGCGCTCGCGCAGGCGCCGGAAGTACCCGGATTCAGACAGACCCAGCACCGCTTGGATACTGATCTGCACCACCACCAGGCCGCCAAGTATCAGCAGGGTGGTGACGACACGCCCGCTGGCGCTAAGAGTCTGGGTGTCCCCATCACTGAACCCCAGGGTGCTGAGCGTGATCAGCACCATCCAGTAGCAATCCCCCCAGTCCCAACCCTCACTGAGGTGGTAGCCGATGGCGCCAGCATTCACCAGCATTGCCAGCGACAGGGGAGCTCGCCAGGATTTGCGCGCTCGCCGAGAGGGTGGTCGTCTGGGGACTATTGACAGGAAGGGCTTAGGCATGGGACCTGGACCCGGTGCTCCAGATCACGAATCCCAGATTATCGGCTGCAATTAGTTACGGCCTGTGGGCTGATCCCGAACATTTGTAGTCGTTGTCGACAGTTGGCCTGCCAGCTCCGTTAACCCTTAAAGGTTCTTTCCGCAGGGGTCGCCTGGATGGGCGCGTCTTCGGTGATTGGTGACATGACAACTGGTTTGGCTGAGCAGCCGCCCCTACAGCTGTTTAAGGAGAGCGGTCAGCGGGAGGTGTTCTGCGGACTCACCTCGATTGTCTGGCTGCACCGGCGCATGCCGGATGCCTTTTTTCTAGTGGTGGGCTCCCGCACCTGCGCCCACCTAGTTCAGAGCGCCGCCGGCGTGATGATCTTTGCCGAACCCCGCTTCGGCACTGCGATTCTGGGGGAGCGTGATCTGGCCGGCCTGGCCGATGCCAATGATGAGCTCGACCGGCTGGTGAAGGATCTGCTGGAGCGGCGCCCCGAAATCCGCACCTTGTTTCTGGTGGGCTCCTGCCCCAGCGAGGTGATCAAGCTGGATCTCGCTAAGGCTGCCGAGCGGCTCAGTACCCAGCTAGCCGGCCGGGTGATGGTGCTGAACTACAGCGGCAGCGGCATCGAAACCACCTTCACCCAGGGGGAGGACCAAGCCCTGCTGGCGATGGTTCCCCTGATGCCCAGCAGCGAGGTCGATCAGCTTTTGATCGTCGGCACCTTGGCCGATGCGGTGGAAGACCGGCTGGTGCAGCTTTTTGGTCGCCTGGGTATTCCGGTGGTCACGAGCCTGCCGCCGCGGCGCTCCACCGAGCTGCCCCCGATTGGTCCCGGCACCCGGGTGCTGCTGGCCCAGCCCTTCCTCTCGGCCACGGCAAGGGCCCTGGTGAGCCGCGGCGGCCAGCTGCTTACGGCTCCCTATCCGTTTGGGGTGGAGGGCAGTCGGACCTGGATGGCGGCGGGCGCCGCTGCCTTCGGGGTGGCCCCGGCCCTGGTGGCCGAGGTGCTCGATCCGCTGGTGGAGCGGGGCCAGCGTGCCATCGCTCCCCACCGGGAGCTGCTGGCTGGTAAGCGGCTTTTTCTGCTGCCCGATTCCCAGCTGGAGCTCTCCTTGGCGAGGTTCCTGCAGCGCGAGTGCGGCATGGAGCTGGTGGAGGTGGGCACGCCCTACCTCGATCGCCAGCTGCTCGATGCGGAGCTGGCCCTGTTGCCACCTGGCACCCGTATTACCGAGGGGCAAGACGTGGAACGCCAGCTGGAGCGGGTCCGCGCTGAGCGGCCAGATCTTGTGGTGTGTGGCCTCGGGCTGGCCAATCCCCTGGAGGCCGAGGGCATCGCCACCAAGTGGTCGATTGAGCTGGTATTCAGCCCCATCCACGGTTGCGACCAGGCCGGCGATCTGGCCGAATTGTTTGCCCGCTCCCTGCGCCGCCGCGCCGCACTCTCCTTTTCCTGACCACCCGTCCCATTAATCAGTCATGGAACTCACCCTCTGGACCTACGAAGGCCCCCCCCACGTGGGTGCCATGCGCATAGCCGCCTCGATGGAAGGGGTGCACTATGTGCTGCACGCTCCCCAGGGCGACACCTATGCCGATCTGCTGTTCACGATGATTGAGCGGCGCGACCGGCGCCCGCCCGTTACCTACACCACCTTCCAGGCCCGCGACCTGGGTGGCGACACCGCCGAGCTGGTGAAGCGTTCGATCGCTGCAGCCGTGGAGCGCTTCCAGCCCGAGGCGCTGCTGGTGGGCGAGAGCTGCACGGCCGAACTTATCCAGGACCAGCCTGGCTCCCTGGCGGCGACCATGGACCTGGGCGGCATCCCGGTGGTGAGCCTGGACCTGCCGGCCTACTCCAAAAAGGAGAACTGGGGCGGCGCTGAAACCCTCTATCAACTGGTGCGAGGCCTGCTCAAGGCCCAGGTGCCCCCGCCCGGCGAGCCCAAGCCCGATCCGACTCGCTGGCGTGCCGAGGGCCGGCGGCCCCGGGTGAATCTGCTGGGACCAAGCCTGCTGGGTTTCCGCTGCCGCGACGATGTGCGCGAGATCAGCCAGTTGCTGGCTGGCTACGGCATTGATGTGGAGGTGGTGGCGCCCTTGGGGGCCCGTCCGGCCGACCTCATGCGTATCCCCACGGCTGATGCCAATGTGAGCCTCTATCCCGAGCTGGCGGGCCCGGTATGCAGCTGGCTGGAGCGCAGCTTCGGCATGCAGACGGTGAAGACGGTGCCGATCGGTATCGGCGCTACGGCAGCCTTTTTGCGCGAGCTGCACGGGGTGCTGGGTTTGGAGCTGCCCGCTGAGCTTGAAAGCGCAGCCGATGGCACCTGCGCCGCTGAACGGCGCTCGCGGCTGCCTTGGTATTCGCGCTCGGTGGATTCCACCTACCTCACCGGTAAGCGGGTGTTCATTTTTGGCGATGCCACCCACGCCATCGCTGCAGCCCGCATTGCTAGCCGCGAGCTTGGCTTCAAGGTGGTTGGCCTGGGGAGCTACAGCCGCGAGCAGGCAAGGGAGGTGCGGGCGGCCGCCCAGGAGCTGGGGCTGGAGGCGTTGATCTCAGACGACTACCTGGCCGTGGAGGCGGCGATGGCGGAGGCGGCTCCGGAGCTGGTGCTGGGCACCCAGATGGAGCGCCACAGCGCCAAGCGCCTCGGCATCCCCTGTGCCGTGATCAGCTCACCGCTGCACGTTCAGGATGTGCCAGCGCGCACCTCGCCCCAAATGGGCTGGGAGGGGGCAAACGTGATCTTCGACAGCTGGGTGCACCCGCTGATGATGGGTCTGGAGGAGCACCTGATCGGCATGTTCCGCCACGATTTTGAATTCGTGGATGGACACCTCAGCCACCTAGAGGGTGCCAGTGCCCCCGCCAAGCACCCCACTCCCACTGCCACGGCTACTGCTACTGCCACTGCGCCAGCCAGCATTCCCGGCGATGGGGTGGTCGTTTGGAGCCCGGATGGTGAAGCTGAGCTGGCCAAGATCCCCTTCTTTGTGCGGGGCAAGGTGCGTAAAAACACGGAGGCCTACGCCCGCGAGCAGGGCCTAGCTCTGATCGACAGCGAAGCCCTTTATGAGGCCAAGGCCTATTTCGCTCCATGATGGGTTGGATGGCGATAGCAGGCCCGCGCTGCGGGGGTGACCCTGACGCTCCTTCACTGATTCCAAAAGCCCAGGTCTAAGTCTTACGGTCCTCAATTATTTAGCTAAGAGTTTCAGTTCCGATCTTTCCTGTTTCCCCAACTCCAATGACCACAACACTCAATCCTCCAGCCACTTCCAAGCCCGATGGAGAGGGCAGCGTGCAGGTACACCTTGATCCCACCATGGCTATCGAGGAGGGTGCCTTGGTGCTGGCGGTTTATGGCAAAGGTGGGATCGGTAAATCCACTACCTCTTCCAACCTTTCGGCGGCCTTCTCGAAGCTGGGTAAGCGGGTGCTGCAGATCGGTTGCGATCCCAAACACGACAGCACTTTCACCCTTACCAAGAGGATGGTGCCCACCGTGATCGATATTCTCGAAACGGTTGATTTTCATACTGAAGAATTGCGGCCCGAAGACTTTGTGTTTGAGGGTTATAACGGCGTGATGTGTGTGGAGTCTGGTGGTCCGCCGGCGGGTACTGGTTGCGGTGGCTATGTCACAGGTCAGACGGTGAAATTGCTCAAGGAGCACCATCTGCTCGAAGAAACCGATGTGGTGATCTTTGATGTGTTGGGAGATGTGGTGTGTGGTGGCTTTGCTGCACCGCTTCAGCACGCCCACTACTGCCTGATCGTTACAGCCAATGATTTCGATTCGATCTTCGCGATGAATCGGATCATGCAGGCCATCAATGCCAAGGCCAAGAATTACAAGGTGCGTCTCGGTGGTGTGATTGCCAACCGCTCTGAGGAGACAGACGAAATCGACAAGTTCAATGCCCGTACGGGTCTGCGCACCATGGCCCATTTCAAGACCGTGGACGCGATTCGTAAATCCCGTCTCAAGAAGTGCACCATCTTCGAGATGGAAAGCACACCGGAAGTGGATGCGGTGCAGGAGGAATACCTCAAGCTGGCCCGCCGGATGCTCGATGACGTCGAGCCCTTGGAGGCCGAATCCCTCAAGGATCGCGAGATTTTCGACCTGCTCGGCTTCGATTGATGGATGGGGGATCTACCCCACGCCAGCAGAGCTACGGCCATCTGCTGAGCATCTGCCTGCTGTTGCTGGTCACTTTCACCCTGCCCGAGCCATGGAATAACTTTTCCTCGCTGGGCTATCTGCTCTTGGCTCTGGTGATGATCCGGGGCCTGGGCAATCCCACCGGCAGCCTGCAGTTCGGCACCGTGCCGCGCCGGCTGTTCAAGGGGCTAGGTGTGGCGGCCATTGCAGTGGGCGTGCTCTGGTATGTCACCCCGCTCGAACTGCGTAGCACCGGCATCCCAGTGATTGCCCTCTGGGCCCTGTTCAGTGGTTGGAGTGCCATTCGCCTGATCCGGGGCCTGGCCCAGGAGCGGCGCGTGTCGGATGTGGTGTTGCGGGGCGCGCTGGCGGGCTACCTGATGTTGGGGTTGGCGGCCGGCTTGCTCTGTTGTGCACTGGAGACCATCGATCCGGCCAGCTTTAGCAACGTAAACCTGTCGGCGCAGGATCTGGGCCATAGCAGCCCGGTGTGGGGCCTCAATTTCGTGCGACTCAATTACTTCGCCTTTGTGAGTCTCACCACGATGGGCTATGGCGATGTGATTCCCGAGAGCCCCCAGGCCCAGATGGTGAGCGTGGCCATCGCCATAGCGGGCACGTTTTATGTGGCCGCAGTGATGGGGGTGTTGATCAGCCGCCTTACGGTGCAGGAAAGCCAGCAGCCTTAGGGTTGCCCCGCTCCCAGCCCTTGATGATGCGATACATCACGGGAACAACAAACAGGCCCAGGAAGGTAGACACCAGCAACCCAAAGAACACCACCGTGCCGATGCTTACCCTGCCGCCTGAGCCGAAGCCATTGGCGAAGAGTAGGGGTATGCCTCCTGCAAGGGCGGCGAGGGCGGTGAGCAGGATCGGCCGCAGGCGGGCGATCGCCGCTCCGCGGATCGCCGTGTCTAGATCCAGGCCTTCGGCCATGCGCTGGTTGGCGAATTCCACTATCAGGATGGCGTTCTTGGCGGTAAGGCTCACCAGCATCAGCAGGCCCATCTGGCCGTACACGTCCAGGGGCAGGCCCCGCAGCAACAGGCCGACGACCGCTCCCAACATGGCCAGAGGCACGGTCACCAGAATGATGAAGGGGTCGGCGAAGTTTTCGTAGAGGGCTGCTAGCACCAGCACCATCACCAGGATTGCCAAGGCAAACACCCGAATGTTGCCGCCACCGGCGCGCGACTCTTCCCGAGCCAGGCCGGCCCATTCCAATTCTGTGCTGCCGCCGAGCTGCCGCTGCACTTCCATCAGGCTGGCCATGGCTTGGCCACTGCTCACGCCAGGGCGGGGCAGGGCCCGGATGCTGATCGAACGCACCAGCCGGGTGTGGTTGATTGAGGTTGGGCCAGTGTTTTGTTCGATCCGCACCAATTGGGCCAGGGGGATCAGCTGGCCATCGCGGTTTTTCACCTGCAGAGCGAGCACGTCATCGGCGCTGCGGCGCGAGGCGCCGTCAAGCTGCACGATTACCTTGCGCACCTGGTCGCTCTCAAAGCTGTCATTGACGTAGTCACTGCCGAAGCTGGCTCCGAGGGTGTCGACCACGGTGCTGAGATCCACCCCGAGCGAGGCCATCTGCAGCCGATCTGGCACCAGCTGCACCAGGGGTGCACCGGCGGTGAAGCGGGTTGAAACCCGTTCAAAGCGATTGGTGGCTTGGGCGGCGCGGATGAAGGACTGGGCTTGCTGCTCGAAGTCAGAGAGGCTGAGTTGACCGTTGCTGTTGTCCAGCAGTTCAAGCTCGAGCCCCCCTTCTGAACTGAAACCCCGCACGGAGGGTGCCTCGCTGAGCTGCACCACTGCACCGGTAATTCGGCGGCGCAACTCGCCCTTGAGTCGCTCTCCCACGGCCCGTGTAGCTGCCTCGGGGCTGCGGCGCTGCTCGATTGGCGCCAGGCGCAGGTAGAAGATGCCCTTGTTGGGGCTGCTATCGCCAAAGGAGCGCCCCGCATAGAAATTGGCGCGGGTGATCAGGGGTTCTTCAGCCACCACCTGGCGCACCTGCTCCAGCACCCGTTGGGTCTGCTGCAGCCCCAGGCCATCGGCCAAGATCACTACCCCCCGCAGCTGACCGTTGTCTTCCTGGGGGATGAAGGCTTTGGGCAGGGCTTGCAGGGCCAATCCCGTGATCAGTAGGCCGCCCAGTAGCAGGGAAACCACCAGCCGTCGCCGCTCCATAGTCCAGGCCAGCCAGCGCCCGTAGGGCACCTCCAGCCCCTCGAGCCAGCGCCGCGGCGGGTCTATCCATCGCAGCAACCAGGCCGGTTCGCGTTGCTGGGGGTTTAGTAGTCGGCTGCTGGCCACCGGCGTGAAGCTCAGGGCATTGAGGGTGGAGAAGGCGATGGCGCCGCTGATCGTGATTGCGATCGGGGCGTACAGCCGGCCCAAGCTGCCCCCCAGGCCAATCACCGGGATGAACACCACCACCAGGGCTATAGAGGTGGACACCACGGCCCCGCCGAGCTCGGCCATGGCTTCGCGGGCGGCCTGCAGGGGTGGCTTGCCAGCCTCCAGGCGGCGGCCAATGTCCTCGCTCACCACGATGGCGTCGTCCACCACCAGCCCAGAGGCCAGCACCAAGCCAAACAGGGTGAGGGTATTTAGCGATTGGCCGGCAAGCTTCAGCACGCTCAACGAGCCGATCAAGGCCACTGGCACTGCGGCAGCGGTGATCAGAGCCAGGCGGCTGTTGCCAAGGCCAAAAAGAAGCACCAAGAACACCAGCAACACCGCATCGCGCAGGCTGTCGAGGGTGCCCTGGATGCTGCCGCGCACAAAGTCGGCCTCATCAACAATCAGCTGCTGATCGACCCCCGGCGGAAATTGGGGTGCGAGCTCATCTAGGGCTGCATTCACCGCTTTACTCACGGTGATGGCGTTGCTGCCGTCGCGCTGGTAGATCACTACGGCTACCGCTGGCCTGCCCTGCAGGTTGGTGGCGATCGTGTCGTAGCTCTCGCTGCCCAGGCTCACCCGGCCCACATCCCGCAGCAGGGTGACGCCGCCATTAGCGCTGCGGGCCACCACCAGCTGTTCAAATTCCGCTGGACTGCGCAGGCGCCCTTCCATGCGCAGCGGCAGGGTGAGCTCCTGGCCGCTGGGGCTGGGGGCTTCGCCCGTTTGGCCCAAGGCAGCCAGCACGTTTTGCTGCTGCAGGGCCGCACGCACATCGGTAATTGTGAGGCCTCGCTCCTCGAGTTGGGCCGGGTTTAGCCAGAGCCTGAAGGCCAGGCTGTTGCCACCTGAAAGGGTGACGTTGCCCACTCCAGGCACCCGCTGCAGCCTCTCTTTCACCACCTGATCGAGCCAACCGCTCAAAAAGGTTTCGCCATAGAGCTTGGGATCAGCACTGAAGCTCAGCACCATCAGCAGGTCGTCGGAGCTGCGCCGCACCTGCACCCCGAAGCGCGCCACCGGTGCCGGCAGCTGGCGGGTTATCACCGCCACTTCGTTCTGGGTGTTGATCTGGTTGAGCTCGGGGTCGCCGCCCTCGAATCCCAGGGTGATGGAGCTGCCGTTGGCTGAGCTGGTGGAGCGGATGCTGTCTAGCCGCTCGAGGCCGTTTAGCTGTTGTTCCAGCAGGGCGGTGACCCCCTGCTCCACCACCTCTGGGCCGGCGCCTGGGTAGGTGGCCCGCACCGTGACTCGGCCGGGAGCAATCGGTGGCAGGTTTTCCACCTGCAGCAGCGGTAAACACACCAGCCCTATCAACAGAACCAGCAGGCTCACCACCAGGGTGAGCACGGGCCGGCGCAGAAAGGGATCTGAGATCGATTTCATGGGAGCCTTTGCGTTGCGCTGCTCGGGCCGGGATGAATGATCAGCCGAGATCGCGCTTCAGCACAACGCATAGATAGTCAGGTGCTTTATAGCGACTAGGCAGGCAGATATGAAGTTGCTCCAAGCGGCTCCAGCAGACGGTGCGTTGAATGGCGGCTACGGTTTTTCCTTCCTTTAGGAGCAGCCTCAGGGCCTTGCAATAAAGCGAATAATTGGCTTCGAGTTCCCCGATGGTGAGTCCCTGACTGCTGCTCATCGCACGGGTGGGCGTCCAAGAGTTGCAAAGACGCACTTATTACCCTACGGCTTCAGGTGGCGCCGAGATCAGGTTGAGCCGCCGGCAGAGCCGCGGCAGGGTGAGGCCTTGGGCTAGCAGGTTGATCAGCACTACAACGAACACGATGCTTTGGGCGTTGTGGGCTAGAGCAACGACGGAGCCTGGGTCGACACCACGTAGGTGACTGATCTGATCGACCGCGTTGTAAGAGAGGGCCAAAGGCACTGCCCCCCTTAGGCCACACCAAGACACCAACACGCTGTCCTTCCAGCGGAAGGGGGAGAGGGGTTGGAACACCAAAACGCTTATTGGTCGCACCACCAGCATCAACACCGCGGCGGTTATCAAGCCAACAGGCAGGGCGGGAAGCAGGCTGCTTGGATTCACTAGTAGACCAAATATTAAAAAGATACAAATCTCGGCCATGGTATTGAAGGGCAGCAGCACCTCCTGAATCGATTCATGGTTGATATCGGCTTGGCGGTAGATCATGTTGGTCATCATCACTCCAGTGATGTACACCGAAATCAATCCGGATCCGCCTAGAAAGTAGCTGCAGCCATAGTCCACAAAGGCAATAGACATGGCCACAATCAGTAGCTGGGATCTGTCGTGGGCCAGCTCATTGATCACGAATTTGGCCACATAGCCAAACAGTGCCCCTATGACTAGGCCGCCGCCTACCTGTTGCACGAAGCTGCGCAGGCCGTTGAGCATCACCCCAACAGGTGCTGCTTGCTCGAGGCTGGCGCCGGCGCTGGAGGTGCTGAACAGCCCCACGATCAAGCCGAATAGCAGCAGGGCCGTTGGGTCATTGACCGAGGATTCGAATTCGAGCAGGTGCTTGAGCCGTTCTGGCACCAGGTGCCGCACCGAACTCAGCACGTTGATGGTGGCTCCGGCATCGGTGGAGCCCAGGCAGGCGGCAATCAGCAGGGCAGCCCCCAGGGGCATGGCGTCGCTGAGTCCTGGCGCTAGTTGGTTTCCACCAGCGGAAGAAAGCAGCCAGATCAGGGCGGCCAGCAGACCCGTGGCAATCGCCACCCCCCCTACCGCCAGGGCCAGGCCATATTCCAAAAAGCCTCGAATGGTTTTGATATCCGTTTTCAGCCCCGCATAAAAAAGCAGCAGGGCTAGCGCGAATACATGAAGGCTTTCGGCCTGTTCATGGGTGACGTTGAGGCTTTGGATGTTGATCGCTAGGCCCAGCAGCAGCACCCCGAGAATCGCCGGGATCCCGATCTGGACCGAGAACCGGCTGATCGCCAACGTGCCTATAAACAGCAGGCCGATGAACAGCAGCTGGCCCTCCAAGGGCACCCCATTAAGACCTGGTGCCTGAGCAAAGAGGGGTGCCTGGGCAAAGAAGTGTGCGATCACGACCGGACTGAGTCGTCGTGACTCGATCCGAGGCTCGCGGCCTGGGCTTCGCTGAGGCGGCCGGCCCCCTGCAGCACAGCGGTGATCTGGGCGATGTCCAGTACTGAATGGCAGCTGTAGCCCGCCGCCGCCAGCCGCTCCCGGGCGCGGCGGTCATGGTCGCCGCCATGGTCGATGAACACCACCACGTCCTGCACCGTCAGGCCCGAGCTCTCCAGCTTGCCGATGCCCTCCAGGACGCTGCCGCCTGTGATCAAGATGTCGTCTACCACCACCACTCGGTCGCCCTCCTCAAAGTCGCCCTCGATCAGGCGCCGGGCGCCATGGGCCTTCACCTCCTTGCGGGGATAGATCAGCGGCTTGTGCAGTTGCAGTGAAAGCCCAGTGGCGGTGGGCAGGGAGCCGTAGGGGATGCCGGCGATGCGGTCAAATTCGAGGCCCTGCAGCTTGCCGGCATAGGCGTGGAGCACTCGGTGGAACAGGTTTGGGTCGGAGATGATCTGGCGCAGATCGACGTAGTAGTTGAAGACCGCACCCGAGGCTTGTACGTAATCGCCGAATAGCAGGCAGCCGATGTCGAACAGATCAACAATCAGGCTCTCGAGCGGGTCGGCGCTTGGTTGCTTCTCAGGTAGCCAGAGGGCACAGGTATCTGGGTTGCCCTTGTCGTGATTTTCCAGCCACTGTTGCCGCTTGGCCGTGATCTGCTGTTTGAGCGCCTCGGCTCGACTGGCCATGTCGTCCTCTACCAGCAGGTTTTGAGGTAGGGGCAGCAGCAGCCCATCGGCGGCGGCCCCCAGGCCGGCCTGCAGCATGGCGTCGAGCTTTTCCTCTTCCCCCCAGAGGCTGCGCAGGATCAAGAAGCGCTCCGGTGCTGCGGCCCGCACCCGCGCCAGGATTTGCGGATCACTGGTTCCCACCTCCAGCAACAGCTGGTCGGGGGTGGCCCACAGCTGGGTCTCGCGCACAATCTGCAGGTATAGGGGTGTCTCCTCATTTGGGTAGTGCTGGATCTGGCGCGCCGCCTGGTTTGAGCTGTGGCAGGTCATCACCACGGCCTTGTCTGGATAGAGCAGGAAGGGGGCTGCGATGTCCTGGCCAGCCAAGGGGGAGAGGGTCACCGCATCGGCGCCCAGATCTTTGAACAGGTAGTGGGCCAGGGCCGAGGAGGAGTTGAGATCGCCGTGTTTGGCGTCGATGATCAGGGGGAGATCGCGGGGCACCAGGTCGCGCACCTCCAGCAGCAGCTCCAGTCCCACCGGCCCAAGGGCCTGATAAAAACCAAGGCTGGGCTTGTAGGCGCACACATGGGGCGCTGTGGCCTCGATCACCGCCTTGATCCAGTGGCGGGCCTGGCTGAGGAAGGAGCGGCCCGCCAGGCCCCGCCGCGCTGCCCAGCTCTGCAGCATCTCCGGGTTGGGATCAAGCCCGGTCACCAGCAGCGACTGGCGGTCGGCGATGGCGTCGGTGAGTTTGACGAAGAAGCCCATCGCCCGCAGGCTGTTAGGGCTCGTTGTTAAGCCAGCCGTTGGCCTGTCCGCCGGCTGGTGACACAGCTCTTTGCAATCAGCCGCACCATCAACCCTTCCTCATCGGCGGCCACCCGCAGCCAGCGCAGCCCCGGCAACCAGGCCAGGGCCTGCTCCAGTTCCGTGGCGAGGGCGTCGTCGTGTTCGCCGATGCCGCCGCTGAGAGCGATGGCCTCCACTCCACCCAGGCTGGCTGCCATGGCCCCAATCCCTTGCAGTAGCCGGTGGCGGAACACCGCGATTGCCAGCTGGGCGCCGCGGTGCCCCCGCCAGCCTGGAGGCGCAGCTCCCGCATGTCTCCGCTGAGCTCGGACAGCCCCAGCAGGCCGCTCTGGCGGTTAAGGCCCGTATCCAGTTCGGAGACGCCAATTCCCTGGCGCATTAGGTGCAGCAGCAGCCCTGGATCGACGCTGCCGCTGCGGCTGGCCCTGGGGATCGATTTCGATCGCGCAGAGGGAGCAGCCGGCGCCGAGCTGGCAGCTGATCAGGCGGCGGATGTCTGGATCTCGGGCCGCGACCGTTTCGCCCACGTGCTGGTGGTTGAGGCCGTGGAAGCCAAAGCGGCGCAGGCCCTGCTGGCGCCAGGTTGCCGGGATGGCGTAGGTGGAGGCGGCTTCGCTGAGACTGGCGTGGAAGGCGGTGTCGAAGCAGGCCCATTGCTGGATGGCGCTGCCCTCCAGATGACCCTGCAGCTGGTCTTGCAGCCAGTTGATGGCCTCCAGCGCTGGGCCGTTGTGCAGTGGGGCCAGGGGCACCAGGTTTGCTAGCTCCGCCAGCACCTGCGGGCTTAGCAGGGTGGGAGCGCTGAAGTGGGCACCACCGTGCACGATCCGGTGAATTACAAGCTGGGGTAGGGGCTCAAGGGCAGCGAGCAGGGGGGAGAGCCACTGCTCCAGCAGTTCAACCAGTTGCTGGCTGCCCGAATCGGCCTGGGAAAGCCCCCAGCTGCGCTGCTCTTGCCAGAGCCGTCGGCCGCTCGAATCGCAGAGGGCCAGCTTGACGCTGGAGCTGCCCGTGTTCACCACCAGGGCGTGGGTCATGCGATCGGGTGCAGGCCTGTATTGGCCATAGCGTTGCAAATGTTGCCTTAACACTGCCGGCAGCTGCTCGGCCTTCAGTTCTTCCTGGGCACCATCTTCGGCGCCAACAAAGCCTCTCTAAAGCCGGATTCTCAGTGCAGCAACAATCGCCAGGGTAGGGTTTCGCCGGCATGGAAGGGCACCAGTTCGACAGCGGTGCCGGCCGCATCATTGAGGTGGAGGCGGCTGGGCACCTCCAACGGCTGCCGCTCCAGGGTGACCTTGGCCTCGTTGAGCGGTAGCCCGTAAAACCGTGGCCCAAACTCTGAGGCGAAGGCTTCGAGCCTCTCCAGGGCGTTCTCCTGCTCAAACACCGCCGCGTAGCTTTCAAGCGCAAATGGGGCATTGAAAATGCCAGCGCAGCCGCAGGCCGCTTCCTTAGCTGTGCGGGCGTGGGGTGCGGAATCGGTGCCCAGGAAAAACTTCGGGTTGCCGGAGGTGGCGGCGCCCCGCAGGGCGATGCGGTGCAGTTCCCGCTTGGCCACCGGCAGGCAGTAGAAGTCGGGCCGCAGGCCGCCGGCAAACATGGCGTTGCGGTTGATGTGCAGGTGGTGGGGCGTGATCGTGGCCGCCAGGTTGGCCGGGCCGCTGCGCACAAAATCAACCGCATCACTGGTGGTGATGTGCTCGAGTACCACTTTCAGGCCGGGGTGGCGCCGCAGTAGGGGCTCTAGGTGGCGCTCGATGAATACCGCCTCCCGATCAAAAATGTCGATATCGGCGCTAGTGACTTCGCCGTGGATCAGCAGGGGCATGCCGATGCGCTCAAGGGCGTCGAGCACGGGCGTTATCGCCTCGATTGAGCTGACCCCGGCGGCGGAATTGGTGGTGGCATTTGCCGGGTAGAGCTTGCAGGCCACCCAGGCCCCAGCGTTGAAGCCCCGTTCGATCTCGCCGGGATCGATGGCATCGGTGAGGTAGGCCGTCAACAGTGGTTCGAAGCGACTGCCGTCGGGCAAGGCTTCGCGGATGCGGCGGCGATAGGCCTCGGCTGCCGCCGCCGTGGTTACCGGCGGGTTCAGATTTGGCATCACGATCGCCCGGGCGAACTGGCGGGCCGTAGCCAGGGCGACGGCCTGGAGCATGGAGCCATCGCGCAGATGCACATGCCAGTCATCGGGTTGACGCAGGCTCAGCTGCTGGCTTGGCATGGCATGGCGCGGGATCGGGATCGGTTGGGGGCGGAACTGGTAAGGATTCGTGTCTTCACGGCATTGTTGCCGCGGGCACACAGTCCTCTGTTTAGCGTTGTATTTAGCTCGTCGGCGGGCTTCCTTCCGAACTTTCCCAGCATGACCGTTGCCCCCAAACCCACGATCGGAGCATTGGAAGCTGGTTACTCCGGCTGCTGCAAGGCCCTGCGGCTACTGATCCGGGAAGGGCGCAGCTTGGAGGCGATCAAGCGCACCGTGGCCTGGGACCGACTCAGCCTGCTCCACTCCTGCCTACCCACCCGCTACAAGGCACCCGACTATCTCTACGCCCTACTCAAACGGGAGGTGACCGAAGCGGTGTGAATCCTTAGCAGTGTGAATCTTTCGGGCTTGTCCATTTGACGCTTCCCGTCTAAAGCGGGAGGAATGGCATCCAGCCGCTGCTCCACCAGCGGCCCTTTTTATGGCCCATCATCAAATTTTGATTGTCGGCGGCGGCGCCGCCGGCATCACCGCCGCCGCCCAGCTGAAACGGGCCCGTCCGGCCCTTGCGGTGACGATTCTCGAGCCCTCCAGCGATCACTACTACCAACCGGGCTGGACCCTGGTGGGTGCAGGTGTGTTCAGCCTTGAGGAGACTCGCCGCGCTGAAGCCGATCTCATCCCAGCGGGGGTGACCTGGATCCGCGATGCGGTGGCTGGTTTTGATCCGGATCGCAACCTGGTGAGCACGGCCAGCGGCCAGAGCCTCAGCTACGACGTGCTGGTGGTGGCCACCGGCCTGCAGCTCTGCTGGGACAAGATCAAGGGTCTGCCCGAGGCCCTTGGCCAGGGCGGGGTGTGCAGCAACTACAGCCAGCACCACGCCACCTACACCTGGGACACGCTCCAGGCCTTCAAGGGCGGCCAGGGGGCGGCTGGCAATGCCGTGTTTACTTGTGCGCCGATGCCGATCAAGTGTCCGGGGGCGCCCCAGAAGATCGCCTATCTGGCTGCCGATGTTGTTGCCAAGAAGCGACTGGCGGCAAAGGTGATCTATGCCACCGCCACCCCTGGCATCTTCGGGGTGCCCGTATATGCCGCACCGCTGCGGGAGGTGGTGAAGCGCAAGGGTATTGATGCCCGCTACAACCACGTGCTTACGGAGGTACGTCCCCAGAGCCGGGAGGCGGTGTTCAAGGTGAGTGAGGGCGAAACCAGCCGCGAAGAAGTGATCGGTTACGGGATGCTGCACGTGACGCCGCCGATGGCTGCCCCCCAGGTGGTGGCCGATAGCCCGCTGGCAGCGGCGAGCGGCTTCGTCGAGGTCGACAAGTTCAGCCTGCAGCACACCCGCTACGCCAACGTGTTTTCGCTCGGCGATGTCAGTGGCATGCCGAACTCCAAGACGGCCGCGGCGGTGCGGGGCCAGGCGCCGGTGCTGGTGGCCAACTTGCTTGCCCTGCTTGATGGCCAGCCCTTAATGGCGGCCTACGACGGTTACAGCTGCTGCCCCCTGATTACCGGCTATGGCAAGGCGATCATGGCTGAGTTCAACTATGAGCAGCAGCCGGTCCCCTCCTTCCCGCTCGACCCCACTAAGGAGCGCTGGAGCATGTGGTGGATCAAGCGCAAGCTGTTGCCTGGGCTTTATTGGAATCGCATGCTCACCGGTGCCCAGCACGAGCGGCGTTTTATCCCCGGACTGAAGGGCTAGCCGTGTAGGCGCCGCCCTTCACGCAACATCTCTGAGGGGCGAATGCCATAGGTGTTGTGGAAGTCGCGGCTGAAGGCGGAGAGGTTGCTAAAGCCCAGTTTTGAGGAGATGCCGGCCACGCTGTCGCTCGGCGAGGGGTTGAGCAGGTGCTGCCGGGCCAGGCCAAGGCGCTCGCGGCGGACCCATTGGATTGGTCCGCAACCGAAGCGTTGGCTGAAGGCGAGCTGCAGGTTGCGCCTCGAATAGCCGCTGCGCTGCTCCAGCTGCGTGAGGTTGATTGGTGATTGCAGATTGGCTCCAATCCATTCCAGCAATTCTTCGAAGATCAGCTCCCTGGAGAGCCCCTCGCCATGCCCGCTACCCCGCTGCTCGAGTTGGGGGCAGAGGGCCAGGGCCAGGATGCGATAAATGAGATCGTCGAGCTGCAGCACCTCCAGATCGCCACGGGCTTGCAGCTCCGGCGCATCTAGCAGGGCAAAGGCCCGACGCAAGGTGAGCAGCAATTTGGCCTGCCGCTCCTCGGTCGTTGAGAGCACCTGGGGACGCTGTAGATCGGGGGCAAAGCGCCGACCGGAGAGCCCCATGCCGCCGATGGCAGCGGCCGTGTTCTGCAATCGCTGTAGATCTACGTGCAGTACCAGTCCGTTGTAGTGCCCACTTGCGTAGGTGTAAGAGAAGCCTGGGTTGAAATAGAGGGGTGCTTCAGCGTGAATTTGGAAGGTGTTCCCGTCCACTCCGTAGGAAGATTCCCCCTGATAGCAGATGTTGATTGCGCCTACGCCGGGATTATCACCGATGCAGCCATGGATAGGGCTTGTATATCCACAGGTGAGGGTGAGGTCTCCCGCTACGGCAGTGCTGGCCCGGTGCCGAAACGGGTTGAGCAAGGGGTTGCGAGGGGCAAAATCCTGGAGAGGAAAGTGCTGGGCCAGCTTGGTCGCCAGGGCCTGGGGATCTAAATCCACCACCGCTTGCTGGTCGTGGAACACCAGGGGGAACTGGGAGACAGGATCCAAGCCAAACCAAATCGATGCTCACACCCTATGGAAAGCCGGCTGCAGCGCAAGTAGCTGGGAAGCAGTACTAATGATTAGTGATTTAGGGCTCAGCCCTGCTCCGGGAGATTGAGCAGGGTGTCCTTGCTTTCCTTGAGATCCTTCCAGATGCGGCGGATTTCGTCGTAGGCCTGCTCCTGACTCATTTTGCCATTGCTTTGCAGGCCCACCACTAGCCCGACCCTCTCGGCAAATGATTCGAGGTTTTGGTGGAACATCAAACGCTCGGGAGTCCAATCGGAGCCCCGGTAGGCGGAATGGGGTTCCAAAGGCGAGCTAATGCCGTTGGCTATACCTTTCGGATCGGATGGGGTGGGCCGGGGCCCTGCACTGGACACTTGAAAATCTTGAACTCCGGTTAATTTACAAGGGGTTGGATTAAGGAGTGTTGAAGGGCGCTTCGGTGTCGTCAGGAGCACATGCGGCATCAGGTCCGCGGCCGCAACATGCCAAATCATCCGATCTGCGCTCTCATGGATCAGTCCACGGGTGGTTGGTGGCCTCAGGTGGTGATGTGTCTGCTGATCCAGGCCAGCATCGTTGCCGGTGGCCAACTCTTGATCCGCTGGCAGGCTCCTGAACTGACCCCAACGTGCTGCGCCCCACCCCTGGTGCTCTGAATTCCCACCTCCTGGAGGAGCGGCCGGCCAATTTGCCAGTCCACCTCTACGTCTCTGGCGGGCGGCACCGCAGTTGCTTCAGTGCCGTGTTGTTTGAGCCAGACGGCCCCCGGCTGATATCCCTGCACAATCCTGCTGAACTTTTGCCTCTGCAGGCGCTCGGATATCCCATCTGGCTGAGGGTGATGGGCCTTGGGGATCCAGGGGCAGTCGAGGCCATGCTCGACATAGTCCAGGTGCCTCGCATGTTGCTGCCTCCCCTGCTGGAGGTGCCCCAGCGCTCGCGGGTTGACGGACTAGGGGAAGCCGTGATTGTGGTGCTGCATCGGCTCAGCTTTGCGCGTGATCCATTGCACCTACTCAGCTCCCAGGTGGGTCTGCTGCTGCTGCCCAACCTACTGGTCACCTTTGAGGAGGCGCCGGCGGGGGAGTCGTTTCCGGAGCTCACCGCTTGGCTGGAATCCAGGGTGGGTGCGGTGGAACATCGCGACCTAGATGACATTCTCCACTTCCTGGTGGATGAGTTGCTCGATGCCCTTTTCCCCATGCTTGAGCAGATCGCCAATCGCCTCGACGATCTGGAGGAAGCTGCCTTGCGGGACCCCAAGCCGAAGCTATTGGCCCGGGCTTTTGTGCATCGCAGCAACCTGCGCACGATTCGCAACCAGGTGTGGCCCCTGCGCCACCAGATCCGGGTGCTGCTGCGCCAAAGGCAGCAGCTACTAGGAGCCGATGCCCTGGTTGGCTTTCAGGAGATGGCAGATCTGGTGGAGTTGCTGTTTGAAAACTGTGAGTTGTTGCGCCACCAATGTGATGCCATCACCCAGGCCTATGCGGCCAGTGTGGGCAACAGGATGAACCAGGTCATGAAAACCCTTACCATCCTCACCAGCATCTTCGCGCCGCTCACCTTCATCGCCGGGATCTATGGCATGAACTTCGCCAACATGCCTGAGCTGCGTTGGCATCTTGGCTACTTCTACTGTCTGCTGTTGATGTCAATCGTGGCCGTGATCCAGACCTACTGGCTGTGGCGCCGTGGTTGGTTTGCGGATTGGACGGCACCGCGCTGAAGCCACAACCTGGCCTTAACCCCCATAAGCCCTCGGATCGCCCAGAGTTCTGTTGTGGTTGTGACCGTTATGCGCCCTACCTTGCGCCTTGCCTTGCTTGCCCCGATGGTGTCCCTCCTGCCGGTGGGCGCTCTTGCTGCACCGGAGCCGATCCGCATCGGCGGTTCGAGCACGGTGTTCCCGGTGATGAAGACGGCGATCGCTTCCTATCAGAAGGGCGGCGCCAATCGCCAGGTGCGCTTTGAGCTCAACGAAACCGGCACCTCGGCGGGATTTCGGCAGTTCTGCACCGGAAAGTTGCCCCTGGCCAACGCCTCGCGTCCGATCAATGCCAAGGAGCTCAAGGCCTGCGCGGCCAACGGGGTGACCTTCCTGGAGCTGCCGATCGGCTTTGATGCGATCACTGTGGTGGTGAACCCCGGCAACACCTGGGCTTCCAGCATCACCACCCGGGAGCTCGCGCGTATCTGGAGTGCGCGGGCGGCTGGATCGGTGAAAACCTGGAGTCAGGTCAACCTAGATTGGCCCAACCGGCCGATTCGACTGTGTGGCCCTGGCAAGGACTCTGGTACTTATGATTATTTCAATAAGGCCATAAATGGCGATGAAGACAATTCAAGGTCGGATTATTTTTCCAGTGAAAACGATAATGAACTAGTTGCTTGCGTAGCCAAGAATCCAGATGCCTTGGGCTATTTTGGATTTGCTTACTACCAGGCCAATGCCAAGCGTTTGAAAGCCCTCAGTATTGTTGGACCAAAGGGTTCTGTGCTTCCTTCGCTGGCAACGGTTCAAAAGGAAGCCTATGTCCCTCTGTCCAGACCCCTGTTTATTTACGTTAACGACAAGGCCTTGCGGCAACGCCCGGAGCTGCAGAAATTTGTGAACTACACCATCAAAAATGGTCTCACTCTGGTGAAGCAGGCTGGGTCTGTGCCCATCCCCTCCAGTACCTATAGGTTGGTGGAAAGTAAGTTGCATCAAAAAGTGAGCGGCACGGCTTTCGGTGGCGATATCCCCGTAGGACTCACCACCAGCCAGGCGCTGCAGCGCAGTCTCGACAGCATCAAGAAACCGGAATTCCGTTGAGCTCGCCATAGTGTTCCTGCCAGCCTCCCACCCCCTCAGCAATGGCCGGTTTGCCCGGGATCTGCTGCAGGGGCAGGTTGCCAAGCTGGTGCAGTTGCAGACCCCTGTTTCCGAGGGCAAGGGTGCCGAGCCGTTGCATCAGATGAGGGTCACCATGCGGAGGCTGCGCACCACCGTGCTCCAGTTCGAGCCAGCCCTGCAGCTGCCCTCGGCCATCAATGACCAGCGCCTGGCTAAATGGGTGCGGCGACTGGGTCTGGCCCGGGATCTCGATGTGCTGCGGGAGCGCCTGGAAGAGGGCTTCCTGCCCCAGCTGCCGGAGGCCGAGGTGAAGGCCCTCCGGCCCGTGCTCAAGCAACTGCGCCGGGAGCGGCAGTTGGCCTACGGCCATGTGGTGGAGGTGCTGCAGAGCCGCTCCTATCTGGAGGGATTGGCCCAGTTGCAGCTCTGGTTGAAGCAGCCGCAATACACGCTGTTGGGGGATCAGCCGGTCCGGGAGTGGCTGATCGAATGGCAGGGGCCCTGCCTGGCCAGCGTGTTTCTCCATCCGGGCTGGCAGGTCAGTAGCCCTGAGGGCGAGGTGGAGGTGCTGCACGAGCTGCGGCGCCAGATCAAGCAGGCTCGCTATCGCCTGGAAAATCTCTCCGCGCTGGAGGGCGTTCAAACTGCCGCCTGCATCGACCGCCTTAAGCAGGGGCAGGAGCTGCTCGGTGAATTCAACGATCTGCAGGTGCTGCAGTGCGCCATCAACGATCAGGTGCCAGGTCGGTTGGAGGAGGTGCTGCCCCAGCTGGAGTGGCTGCTGGTGCAGCATCAACGCCATTGCTGGGAGCAGTGGCGCGAGCTGGTCTGCGATGTACTGCCGAGCAGGCGGCGGCAATCTCTCTGGCGGGCGTTGCTGCCGCGACCGCGGCGGTGGCGCCCTTGGTGTTTACTGAAGGACAGGTTAAAGCGGGCTGTCGCCGCTTCGTCTAGGGGTTGAAGACCTGGCACTGACTAGCCACAGCACCTGAGCATCAGACTTGCCGCATGTGCTGTGTCCTGGAACACCCAATGCATGTAGTCCGCTTGCTCGTAGTTGCCAAGCGCGCTCGATAAGTTGCCTCCGACTTCCTCTGTGAAGTCACCCCTATCGGTGTGAGGACCCGATGAATCTTTCCAAAAAATTGCTGCTGGCTCTTGCCGGCGCCAGCATTTCAGCACCCCTAGCCGCTTCTGCCCAAGAAGTAGCCTCGTTGAACGGCTCGGCCGCCATCAACGACTACATGCAGCAGCAAGACGTTGATCGCTTCCGCGCCTGGGAATCGAAAAACCAGGTGACCAGCGTCAATCAATTCTCTGATGTGCAGCCCACCGACTGGGCCTATCAGGCACTGAGCAATTTGGTGGAGAAGTACGGCTGTGTGGCCGGCTATCCCAACGGCAAGTTCAAGGGCGGTAACGCTATGACCCGCTATGAAGCGGCCGCCTTGCTGAACGCTTGCCTCGACCGCATCTCCGAGGTGACCGACGAGCTGCAGAAGCTGCTCAACGAGTTTGACTCCGAGCTCACCGTGCTCACCTCCCGGGTGGACGGCCTCGAGTCGAAGGTGGGCCAGCTGCAGGCTCAGCAGTTCTCCACCACCACCAAACTGCGTGGTGAAGTGAGCTTCGTGATCGGGGGCACCCCGAACTTCAACAGCAATACTGGTGCGGTCGCTGCGGTTCGTGGTACCAGACTCAACACTGCCCGTACTGCTCTTGAGGCCTGCACTCCAGGTGATGCTCGCTGTATTGGTGGAACTGCGGCAACAAGCGGAACAAAGCCCAACGCCACAACGTTCAATTACGACGCTCGCCTAGCCTTTGACACCAGCTTCAGCGGCAAGGATCTGCTGCGCACCCGCCTGAGAAGCGGTAATTTCAGCAGCCTTCCCTTCGGTAGCAGTAGTCAGGTCTTCAAGCTTGATAAGGCTGAGACTTCACAAGGAACAGGTACTAGCAGCAACGTCTGGATCGATCGCCTCTTCTACACCTTCCCTGTGGGCGATGAGATCAAGCTTACCGCCGGTGCTCTGGTGCGTAACACTGAGATCCTTACCTTCATCCCCAGCGCCTACAAGGCCGACATTCTCGACTTCTTTAATCTGGCTGGTGTCTCCGGTACCTATAACAAGGCAACCGGTGCTGGCTTCGGCTTTAACTGGAAGCAGAAAGTAGCCAAGGGCAAGCCCTTCCTCGTCTTTGACGCAAACTACGTTGCTCAAAGCAGCTTCGACAATTCCACTATTGGCGCCTTCGATTCCGATAGCGGTATCAACTTCTTAACCCAGTTTGGTGTGCGCGGCCCCAACTACGGTGCTGCGATTGCCTATCGTTATGGTTCGGCTAACTCCGCTCTGAGGGATGCCAACCTGGCCAATTCCGTCGTGGTCAGCGGCAAGAGTCTTAATGGTGTCTCCATTGCTGGCTTCTGGGAGCCCCTAGATTCCGGCTGGGTTCCTTCGATCAGCGCTGGCTACGGTTATTACGATGGTGGTACCGGAATCGCCAGTGCAACCTCGACTACAACAATCACCACCCAATCCTGGATGGTTGGTTTGCAGTGGAAGGATGTGTTCCTGAAGGGCAACAACGCGGGCTTTGCCTTCGGCCAAGCACCCTTCTCGACCGACACGAACGTGGCAAGCTCCCAGTCCATGATGTACGAGTTTTTCTACAAGTATCAAGTCTCCGACAATATTTCCGTTACTCCAGCTATTTTCTGGGTTAACGATTATCAGCGCAACGCAGGCTCTTACACCTGGGGTGGCGTGATTCAAACCACGTTCCGCTTCTGATCCCTGGTTAGCTACTTAAGCTCCTCAGGCAGTCCTCTGCTGCCTATCTCACACTTCCCAAGCCTCCCCATTTCGGGGAGGCTTTTTTGTAGCTGGCGTTTGCCTATTCAGGGCGATCATCACCCATTGCTTTGCCGCCCCTTAATGGCCTCATAACGTTGAGCAGAGAGGCGGGTTGCTAATATTTTTTTGGAACTGTCTTCTACTTAATGACTTTCCTGAAGCGATCTTTTACTACTCTGGTCTTTGCTGGGCTCATCGGCGGAGCGGCTTCCCAGGCTGCCGTGCGCTTGGCTGGTGCCGGTGCCACGTTCCCCGATGCGATTTATACCCGCTGGTTTTCTATGCTGGCCAAATCGGGTGGCCCTAAAGTTAATTATCAGGGCATTGGCTCTGGTGGTGGCCGCAAGGCATTCATCAACGAAACCGTTGCTTTCGGTGCCAGCGATGACCCGATCAGCGAAAAGGATATCAAGAGCGTGTCACGCGGCGTGGTTCAGATCCCCACCGTGGGTGGCTCAATCGCTGTGGCCTACAACAAGTCTGGCTGCTCCCTGAAGCTCACCCAGAAGCAGGTTGTTTCGATCTTCATGGGGTCGATCAACAACTGGAAGCAGCTCGGATGCGCTGATGGCAAGATCACCGTGGTGCACCGTTCCGACGGCTCTGGCACCACCGCGGCTTTCACCGAATCCCTGCAGTCATTCTCCAAAGAATGGACTCTCGGTAACGGCAAATCCGTGAACTGGAAAGTGGGCGTGGGTGGCAAGGGTAATGACGGTGTCGCCGGTACTCTCAACACCACACAAGGCTCGATTGGTTATGTAAACCAGGCTTTTGTTAAGGGTAGTCTTAAGGCCGCTGCCGTGCAGAACAAGGCTGGTGAGTTCGTGCTCCCCACTGCCGCCGCCGGTGCTAAAGCTCTTGCCAGCATCAAGCTCGATAAGAACCTGGCTGGTGGCAACCCCAACCCTTCCGCTTCGGGTGCTTATCCGATCGCCACGCTCACCTATCTCCTCTTCTATGCCAAGGGGAATGGTGCCAAGGCTGACGCTCTGCGCGACATGGCGACCTTCATCCTGAGTGACAAGGCCCAAGCCATTGCCGACGACCTCGGTTATGTGCCCCTGCGTGACTCGATTCAGGCAACAGCTCAGAAGGCTGTGGCACGGATTAAGGAGTGATCGTCTGGATCTTGTGATCCATTTTGCAAGGGGGCTCAATGAGCCCCCTTTTTTGATGGGCTGCGATCGGCGTGGAACCGCCATTTCGGCTGGATTAATTCCCCGTCAGCGCAGGAGTTCAAAAGTTCTGCCAATGGGATTTTGATTTCCCTGTCACTTGACTGGCTATTGCTTAAATCCAGACTAAGTATCAATTGCAATCGATGCATTCTCTGTTGGTCGAATTATGCCTTGGCAACGCTTCGTCGGCCAACTCGCGCTTAGCTGCTTGCCTTGCCGCAATATAACCAATAAGGGATAATGAATCTAAATTGCTGCTACATATGTCCTGGCTGTCTTCTGCTATCGCGCAGGGAGCAAGTGCTGGGTTTATTCTTCTGAATATAAGGGCTGCATCCTTGCCTCCAGGCTGTTAGCCCTAGTTTGATATTTGTGCCGAAAAAGGTGCGTGGCTAATCCGCTGGCTTTTGGAGAAAAATTAATAAATCTGGTCAGTAGCCTTCAGAATTAGCTGGTTTCTATAAGCTGCCGCGGTGGCGTTGGCAGGCGAGTGCTCACTAAGGCAGCTAGAGCAACCATTATGGCCGAGCTCCACAGGCAAGTCTGAAGCCCTCCCAGCATAAATAGGGTTCCGGAGAGCACGGTGCCGAGTAGGCGACCTGCTGCATTTGCCATGTAATAGAAACCCACATTAAGGCTCACAGATTCAGTGTCGGTGTATGCCAGCACCATGTAGCTGTGAATTGATGAATTCATCGCAAACACCACGCCAAATACGGCCAATCCCCCCACTACTGCTACCCCAGGCTGGCCAACCTCTCGCCACAACGCAATTGCAATCAGGGCTGGAATAGCGGTGAGGACCGCACTCCAAAACTGCACTGCTGCTACTCCTGGAGGTGCGCTCTGGCCCCAGGCCCTGCGCAGGGCCGGGGCCGACCCCTGCACGATTCCGTAGCAGATCACCCACAGGCCCATGAAGCCGCCTACTTCCCAGGAGCGCCACCCCAGGGCGCTCTGTAGAAATACGGGTAGGGCCACCACAAACCATACGTCTCGAGCACCAAATAGGAAGAAGCGAGCCAGCGACAACACGTTGATGCCGCGGCTCTTGGAAAACAGCGCTGTGAAGCCAGGCTTCTGTTTCATCTTGCCGATTTCTGCAGGCAGCACCAGGGTCACTAGGAAAGCCAAAAACAATCCGGCCGCCATTGCTGCCACCGCGAGATTGAAGCCGATTGTGGTGAGCAACACTCCGCCAAGAAAGAAGCCCACACCTTTGAGGGCATTTTTGGAGCCGGTGAGAATCGCTACCCACTTAAAAAGTTGACCCTCTCCCTTGCTGTGGTTTTCCGGAGTTTCAGGTACCACGGTTTTAATGGCGCTCTTGGCACTCATTTTGTTGAGATCTTTGGCTATGCCGCTGATCGCCTGGGCCACCATCACATAGACCACGCTCCACCATTTGGGCCAGTCTTCAGCCACTGGGATCAGCATCAGTAGTGCCGCCACCTGCATTAAGGTGCCGCACCAGAGAGTTAGCCGCAGACCAAAGCGAGCTCCCAGCCAGCCGCCATAGAGATTGGTGATGATGCCAAAAAACTCATAAAAAAGAAACAGAAAGGCGATTTCAAGGGTGCTGTAGCCAAGCTCGTGGAAGTGGAACACCACGAGCATGCGCAGGGCGCCATCGGTGAGGGTGAAGGCCCAGTAATTGGCCGTCACGATCATGTATTGCTGCAGGGCTGAAAGGGCGCGGCTCATGGCTCTGGCTCAGCGCTCGTCGATCAGGGCTACATGGCTCACCAGATCGGCCATGCGAGAGCTGTAGCCCCACTCGTTGTCATACCAGGCGTACACCTTGAGCTGGGTGCCATTAACGACCATGGTCGAAGCGGCATCGACTATGGCGCTGCGATCATCATTTACATAATCAACTGAGACCAGCGGCCTGGTTTCGTAGCCGAGAATGCCGCGCAGTGTTCCGTTGGCAGCGACCTCAAAGGCGCTGTTTACCTCCTCCACTGTCACCTCGCGCCTTAATTCAAATACCGCATCGGTGAGTGAGGCGTTTAGCAGTGGCACCCGCACGGCGTGGCCGTTTAGTTTTCCTTGCAGCTCTGGAAAGATCATTCCAATCGCCTTGGCTGATCCCGTGGTGGTGGGGATCAGGCTCTGCATGCAGGAGCGGGCCCGGCGCAGGTCACTTTTGAAGCCATCCACCACTACCTGGGTGTTGGTGACGTCGTGGAGGGTGGTGATCGAGCCGTGCTTGATGCCAAAGCCCTCGTGAATCACCTTCACGACCGGTGCCAGGCAGTTGGTTGTGCAGGAGGCCGCCGTGAGCAAACGGTGCTGCTCGGGGTCGTAGAGGTGGTGATTGATGCCGAATACAACGTTGAGGGCTTCGGCCCCGGCGATCTCACCCTTCACTGGGCAGGCCACCACCACGCGCTTGAGGCCTACCTGGTCGAAGTAGGGATGGAGTGTTTCCGGTGTTTTGAACTTGCCGCTGCACTCCAGCACCATCTCCACGCCAGCTTCCTTCCAGGGCACGGCGGTGGGATCGCTCTGGCGCGTGTAGCTCACCGCCTGGCTGCCCACGAAGAAGCCGCGCGTATTTCCTTGCACCGCCTGTTGCCAGCGGCCATGAACGGAGTCGAAGGCGAGCAGGTGGGCGGCGGTTTGAGCATCACCGCCGCAATCGTTGACGTGGACAAGCTCAATGCCGGGACGGCCCCACAGGGCCCTAAACACCAGGCGGCCGATGCGGCCAAAGCCGTTGATGCCGATTTTCATGGCGCAGAGCCGACAATGGCGGCATGGGTCGCCAGACCTTAAATCAACATCAGTTGATAGATCAACTAAAATTGGTGCATGAGTGTTCTAGATCACCCTGTGGCGCTTGATCCCGCCAAGGCTCGGGCCCTGCTTAAGGCCATGGCCGATCCCCTCAGGCTCCAGGTGCTTGAAGCCTTGGGGGTTGGTGAGCGCTGTGTTTGTGAGCTCACCAGTGAGCTCGGCCTGGCCCAATCCAAGCTCTCTTTCCATCTCAAGGTTTTGCGAGAGGCTGGGTTGATTGAGGCACGAGATGAGGGCCGCTGGGTGTACTACAGCCTGCGCACCGATGCGATTGAGCAGTTGCGCTGCTGGCTAGGGGATTTGGCTGCCAAATGCTCAACTCCTGCCCCCTCTTGCCGATGACCTCCCCTGCTCAAGAGCCCGTTTTGGCTCGACTTTCTTTGCTTGATCGGCTTTTGCCGTTGTGGATCCTTTTGGCAATGGCGAGCGGTCTGTTGCTTGGTCGCCTATTGCCTGGTCTTCAGTCGCTGCTTGGCACCGTGCAGGTAGGCCACACCTCCCTGCCGATTGCGCTGGGTCTATTGATGATGCTGTATCCGGTGCTGGCCAAGGTTCGCTACGGGGAATTAGCGCGGGTGGCCAGCGACCGCAAGCTGCTGGGGCTTGCGCTTGGTTTGGTTTGGGGTTTGGGACCCTTGCTGATGTTCTGCCTGGCTTGGCTGTTTTTACCTGATCAGCCCGAATTCCGTACTGGCTTGATCCTGATTGGTATTGCCCCGTGCATTGCGATGGTGTTGATCTGGATTGATCTGGCTGGGGGCGATCGGGAAGCGGCTGCTTTGCTTGTGGCCATAAATTCCGTTATTCAGGTGCTCGCTTACGCCCTGCTTGGCAGCTTTTATCTTCAGATCCTGCCGGGCTGGCTTGGTCTTAACAGTGAGGTGGTGAATTTCTCGCTTTGGGAGATTGCCAAGGCAGTGATGATTTTTTTGGGAGTCCCTTTGCTTGCAGGCTTCCTTACCCGACGCATTGGCGTGCGAACCAAAGGTGTGCGCTGGTATGAAAAAACCTTTTTGCCACGGCTTGCTCCCTGGGCCCTTTATGGCCTGCTGTTCACGATTGTGGTGATGTTCGCTTTGCAGGGTCAGGCCATTACATCTGATCCGCTTCAGGTGTTGTGGATAGCCATTCCACTGTTCATTTATTTCGTTCTGATGTGGAGCCTGGCCTTTGTCGTTGGCCGCTGTAGTGGCCTCGACTATCGCCGCACCTCTTCGCTCGCCTTCACTGCTGCTGGCAACAACTTTGAGCTGGCAATTGCCGTCAGTATCAGTGTTTGGGGTGTCACTTCCCAGCAGGCTCTGGCCGGGGTCGTTGGCCCCCTGATCGAGGTTCCTGTTTTGGTGGGCCTGGTTTACGTCTCGCGGGCTTTGAGGCGCTGGTTTCCTGTGGTTTATGAAAATTGAGCGCTTTCCCATGTCATGGGCTTCATGGCAGGGGAACTCTCACGGCGGGGGAGCGGGCGCGCCAGACTGTTAGGTAACGAACCATCACAGTGATGCCCAAGCCTCTTTGGCTGGTGCGTCCCCGCCCAGACGGGGGCTGCGATTACGTGAGTTTCCTGCCCGCCCAGGGACCTATTGGTGCGACCACGGTTGAGATGCGGGAAGGTAGCCACTTGCCACCCCAGCTTCCCCTGCTCAAGCACCGCAAGCGACTCGGGGCTGAGGAAGCAGAGAGCTGCAGCCGCCGACTGCAACTCGAGTCTGGATTTCTCTCTAGTGAGCCCCTGTTTTAGTCAGGCCTCGATACGCTGACCTCTAGGGAACGTTTTGTGATCCCCCCTGTGCCGTTCCGCGGCTTGTCATGACCCAACGCTCCGACCAGCCATCACCGGCTGCCGACCCCTCTGGCCCTTACGAGCTGCTGGGCGTGCCTGCTGATGCTGGCTTCGACGAGGTTCAGGCCGCCAAATTGGCCCGGCTCGACGAGGTGGGTGACGACACCATGGCGCGCTCGCGGATCGAGGCTGCCTACGACGCTGTCTTAATGGAGCGCCTCAAAGAGCGTCAGCAGGGTCGCGTGAGTAGCGCGGCTAAGTCCGCCTCCCAGCGGGAGCAACTGGCGCCGCCGCCGCCCAAGCTGGCAGTACCGGCCCTGCCTCAGCTTCAGTTGCCCAGGGTTTCCGCTCCCCAGCTCAGGCTTCCTGGCTTGGCTCTAGCCACTGGTCGGGAGCTCTGGTTCCCCCTGGCCACATCTGGGGCTCTACTGCTCCTACTGCTGCTCGCTCCAGGCTTCCCCCCGGATCTGGTGCTGGCCTTTGCTACCGCAATGGTAGTTATCAACCTGCAGTGGCGTAACCGCCGCTTCCTGGCTGCGGTGGGCTGGGGCTTCGCCCTTCTCTGCGCCGGATTGCTGGTGGGTGCGATTTTGGCCGGTGCTCTCTCCAGCACCTTGCCGCTTGGGTTGCCATTGAGCCTTACCCAAGTGCAAAGCCTGCCGGCTCTGCTGCTGTTGTTGCTTGGGGCCCTGCTGATTGGTTGATTTGGTTAATGACTTAACCAGCTAATTGTTTGATTATTGGAACAGCTCAGGCATTGCTACCTACATGCCAGGAGCGAACTCTGCGATTAGTTCGCTAAGTTCTGCTGACCCAACCGTGTAGATCTCATTACAGAAGTGGCAGATAAGTTCGGCATGGCCGTCTTCTACTAAAATTGAGTTGAGTTCGACGTGGCCAAGCAGTTTCAGGGCGCTGACGCTGCGCTCCCGGCTGCAGGGGCAGTGGAACCGCACCGGCGTACAGGCCTCAGCATCTTCCAGGGGCTGGGGATCGAGGTCTGGGAAAATATCTTCGAGCAGGTTGTGTAGCTGGCCTTCGCACTCGGCTAGTCGTTGGCTGAAGTGCTTCACCTCGCGGCAGCGCTCCTCGAGAAGGGCCACTAGGGCTGGTTCGCGGGCGGCCTTTGGCATCACCTGCACCAGCACGCCGCCACTGCAAACCACACCACTCTTGTCGAGCTGCTCGCCCACGAATACCGCTGAAGGGGTCTGCTCGGAGTGCAGCAGATAGGAAGCCAGGTCTTCGCCGATGCCGCCGCTCACCAGCTCCACCGTTGAGCTGAAGGGCTCGCCTTCACCCAGATCTCGCACCACGTGCAGATAGCCGGTGCCGCAGGCGGTTTTGAAGTCAAAGTGGGCCAGGCCTTCTGGATCTTTCAGCAGCTCGAGCTCCAAGCCCGGATAGCCCACATGGCCGCGCACAGTGCCGTTGCGGCCCGCATCCACCATCAGGCCCTTCAGGGGGCCATCGGAGGCAATGCGCAGGTTGACGCGGCCGTGGGCCACCTTCATCGAGCTGGCCAGCAGCAGCCCAGCCGTCATGGCGCGGCCCAGCAGGGCACTGGCGAGAAAAGAGAGCTGGTGGCGCTCCCTGGCGGTGCGGCTGGCCTGGGTGGTGCTGACCGCCACCATGCGGATGCCGCCGCCGGCGGCTGTGGCCCGGAGAAGTTGGTCGCTCAAGGCTGGTTTTCCTGGGGTGTGGCCATCGTTGGGGCCATCGTAGGCAGCGCGCCGAGGGGTTCCAGCTGGCCCTGCTCCAGTCGCCAGCCACCATCGATCACGCCGCGAAATAGCTCCGGCTCGTGGGTGACCACCAGCACGGCCCGCTCCTGGGAGAGGACCGCCAATAGCTCAAGGATTTCGCCACGAACGGCCCAGTCGAGGCCTGCGGTGGGTTCATCCAGCAGCAGCACCCGGGGGTTGCGCAGCAGCTGCACTGCCAGGGCCAGGCGCCTTTGCTGGCCGCCGCTGAGCTGCTCCGGCGCCTGCTGCAATGACAACCCTTCCATACCCACCAGCTGCAGGGCTGCCTGGGCCTCTTCTGCTGTGAGCCGGCGGTGACCGAGCTTCAGCTCCTGCCCCACGCTGAGGCCGAGGAAATGGCGCTCCGGAAACTGAAACACCAGGCCGCATAGCCAGCGCAGCTGGCGACCATTGAGCCGCTCGCCTTCCCACAGCACCTGGCCGCTAGAGGGCTCGGCCAAGCCGCTGATCACCTCCAGCAGGGTGGTTTTGCCACTGCCACTGCGGCCGGCCACCAGGGAAGCGCGGCCCACGGCCAGGGTGAGGCTGACGCCGCAGAGCACCGGTGCCACCGCCGTGGCCGGTTGGTAGCTGACGTTGCGGAGCTCAAGCATCCCCCCAGCATGCCGGCGGGCGTGTTTGATTGAGCCAGTTCTCTGTTGCAGCCAATCCGCCATGGAGGTGCGTTTCCGCGAATTCAATCCCTTCAACTGCTGGATCTGGATGCGTTTCCCCCACCCGGTGGGTTCGGGTGAGCGCGGCTACTTGGAAACCGCCTTCGATAGTTGGTTTTACCTGGGCAAGTTGGGGGGCTTCAACGCCGAAAACCTCCAGGCCCACGAGGAGGGAGCGGAGCTGGGCTGGATGGACTACAGCCACGAGGCTGCTGCCGGCGCCCTGCCAGCCCTGATGCACAACATGGGCCCTATGGAATATCAGGAGGAGTGGGCGCGCTGCTGGGTGGATCTCGGCACCAGTGATGCCTTCGCTCTCGACGTGTTGATCAATGCCTTGGGCCAGCTCAACAACGACGTGCTCGAAATTGAGGAGTTGCTGATTGGTGGCCTCAACGACGACTGGCCGATCGAGGAGCAACCCGATGCCCTGTTCCCTGGCCTCGATGAGCTTGAGGATGAAGACAACGACGAAGACGACAACGATGAAGATGACAACGACGAAGACGATGGTGAAGCTGGCGAAGATTACGAAGACCCCCAGTCCCGCGACTAGGAAGCAGCGTGACTCGGGATCTGCGCCGTCTGCTAATTACCCCCGGTCGCTTGCCCGCCGGCCCCTCTGCTGGCGCTGAGCTGGAGCTGGATCGCCAGGAGCTCCATTACCTCAGCCGGGTGCTGCGCTTGCGCCCCGGTGATCGCTTTGCGGTGGTGGATGGGGCAGGCAGTCTCTGGACTGCCCTGTTGGGTCCTGCCGATCAGGCTCTGCTGGAGCAGCCCCGCAGCTCCCCCCTGGCGTTTGAGCCTCCACCGGCGCCGCCACTGCAGCTGGCGGTGGCCCTGCCAAAGCGCGATGCCGACGTGTTGTTGCGCATGGCCTGTGAACTTGGTGTGGATCGGTTCACCCCTCTACAGGCACAGCGCAGCGTTGCCGCCGACTCCCTGAAGCCGGAGCGAGCAGAGGCGATCCTGCGGGAGGCGGTGGAGCAGTGTGAGCGCCTGTGGCAACCCCAGCTGGAAACGCTGCGGCCAGCTGCCGAGCTGCTGGGGGCCAGGCCTCCCGGTGGTTCAGGCCGGGGGCTGCTGTGCACCGCCAGACGGCCGGGCCTGGCCCTGCTAGCCCAGGCGCTGGAGCGCTTAGGAGAACCTCCTGGTGCCAGCGAGCCGCTCACTGTGGCGATTGGCCCGGAGGGGGGCTGGACTCCAGGGGAGGAAGCCTTGGCGCTGGCCCACGGCTGGCAAGCCGTGAGCTTGGGCACCACGATCTTGCGTTGCAGCACCGCTGCAGTGTCGGCAGCAGGGCTGCTCAGCCACTGGCGTGCCCAGCTGAGTTAGTTGCGGAACATGCCAGAGGCCATCGCCTTATAACCAGCCAGGTTTGCGCCGGCTAGGCGACGGCGGCTTGGCAGGGCGTTGGTGGGGTTGAGGCAGTCGGGGGCGAAGGTGACGTTGCTGGGTGGGGGCAGGGCCTCCTGGGCGGCCCGTAATTCGGCAGCGATCGCTTCAGCAGTGGTGGGTGCAGTGCCTGCTGGAGCTGGGCTCGCTGGTGTTGCTGCATCAGCAGCATCTGGAGTGGACGAGCCAATTCCTATTTGGAAAGTTGCCGCTTGGCTGGCTTCCGGTTCGCTGGGATCGGGCTTGGCCTCGGCGATCGCCACCTGCGCTGGTGTGGCCCCTTCGCTGCCTAGATCTAAGAAGAAGGAGGCCTTGCGGTTGAACACCATCACGGCAGCAGCGTCGTAATGGGGATTATCCGTTGCTGCGCTGCCCTCTGACGCTGCTGCCACGCTGTGCAACACACTTTGTTGGCGCCGCTGCTGCCCTGTGCTGATGTCTGCCCAGGACCTTGTAGTGCCGGCCCTGCTCTCCCCTGCACTCGTCGCCCCCCAGACCTGGAGCCACTGGCTCCTGGCCGTGGCCCTCAATGCGGTGCTGATCTTCCTTGCCCAGCGCCTGCCCCTGCTCACCCGCGCTGGCTGGGTGCATGCGGGCATCCTCGGCAGCTTGCTGTGGGGTTGCCTCGGCCTGCGGGGCTGGCTGGCGGTGGTGATCTATCTGGCTCTGGGCTCCCTGGTGACGCGCCTGGGCTTTCGCACCAAGCAGGCGCGGGGATTGGCGGAGGCGCGGGGCGGGTTGCGAGGGCCGGAGAACGTTTGGGGTTCGGCCGCTACTGGTGCCCTACTGGCTGGCGCCGCCGCCCTGGCGCCAGCAGCGGCGCCGCTGCTGCTGGTTGGTTTTGCTGCCAGCTTCGCCGCCAAGTTGGCCGACACATTCGGCAGTGAAATCGGCAAGCGCTGGGGGCGCCACACGCTGCTGATCACCACCTTGCGTCCGGTGCCCCCCGGCACGGAAGGGGCGATCAGCTTGGAGGGCACCGCCGCCAGCCTGGCGGGCAGTGCGCTGATGGCGGCCCTGATGCTGGCCCTGGGGCTGCTGGCTGGCAGCGGCGCCTGGCTGCTTGTGACCCTGGTTGGACTGGGGGCCACCTTGATCGAAAGCCTGATCGGAGCCAGCTTCCAACAGCGTTGGGGCTGGCTCAGTAACGAGCTGGTGAACGGGCTTCAGACGGCGATCGCTGCGCTGCTGGCGATGGCGTTCTCCTGAAGCCAGGCCAGCAGGGCCTCGCCACGCTGCCGGGCTTGGCGGCTGCTGAGCTTGTGCTCAAGGGCCAGCTCGCACCAGCCCAGACCCTCGATCCAGTGACCCAGCAGCAACCGCTGCTCGATGCCGCCCAGCCGGCTTAGCTGAGCCTGCAACCAGTGGGCCTCTAAAACCCTTTCGCCAGCCGTCAGATCTTCGCCCAGATCGTCCCCTGCGCTGGTTGCGGCTGTTGAACCGGCTGCCAGCTGGTCGAGCAGGGTGCCCGCCTGCTCGCCTTCGCCGCTGAGCGGGGCATCGAGACTGCGCACCTGCAGTGCCCGCTGCACTGCGCTGGCCTCCTCAAGTTGGGCGGTGTTGCAACCGAGCTCTAAGGCCAGATCTGCGGCGGCAAGCGGTGCAAGGCCCTGGCTGCGGCGCTGCTCCTGTAGCCGCCTGGCCCGTTGCTGTAGTTCCCGCAGCCGCCGGGGGGTGTGCAGCGGCTGGCCGTGGTCGCGGACGTCGTGAAGCATGGCGCCGCGGATGTAGGGCACCGCATAGCTGCTGAGATTGCAGGTTTGGCGCAGGTCGAAGGTCTCTACGGCCCGGATCAGCCCCAGGCAGCCTGCAGAAACCAGCTCATCAAAAGGTTGACCCGTGCGTTGGCGCTGGCGCTGGGCCACCATGCGCACCAGGGCCAGGTTGTGCTCTACCAGGGCGTTGCGCCACCAGAGCTTGGTTGCGGCGTCAGGGCTGGCGGCCATGGCCTCAAGCCAGCTGCGGTTGCGGGTGTGCAGCTGGGAGGGGCCCAGCTCGGCCTGGGCTGGATCGGCTTGGCCGCTGCGGCGCTGGCGGGCAGATGTTTTCGAGTGGGCAGATGCCATGGGGTGGAGGCGTCGGTGTTTTTACCTTCGCCGCGGTGCCTATCCGGCTGGCTCCCCCAGGGTGGTGAAGCGCTCTCACCCGAATGGGTGATATGTAATTGCTGCTTAGTAGCCCAAGGGGGTGGGCTCTTGGCGCAGCTGCAGATCGGCCCAGTCCAGAAGGGCCGGCCAGGAGCGCACCCGCTCAAATACCCGGCGATGCCCCTCACTGTTGAGGTGCAGGCCGTCGTTGCTCAGCCATAGGGGCCAGTCGGAATCGGCCAGCAGCCCCTCCAGCAGGGGCAGGAACGGCACATTCGCCTCCAGGCAGGCCTCTTCCAGCAGGGCCTCGTAGCGCCGGATGTCTGCCAGGGAATACCAGAGCACCCCGGCATAGGGCATGGCGCTCTCCTCCACCGGGGTGAGGCCGACCACATGCACCGCAGCGATCTCCTTGGCCTTGTGCAGCAGCTGCTGCAAGCCAAACAAAAAGCCTTCTGCATCCAGTTGGGGTCGCCCATCAGGCCGTCCCACCCGGGCGGTGTCGTTGAGGCCTATGCCGAGCAGGATCCCCTGCGGCAGCTGGCGTCGTAGCTCACCGCGGCAGCCAACCTCAGCGCTGAGGCGGGCTGCCAGTCGCTCCAGGCCATCGCCACGCACGCCGAGGTTGTAGAGCACCGGGCCGCCCGGCAGTTCCATCCAGTGGCGCCGCAGCCGCTCGCACCAGCCCCCCTCAAGGGGATCACCCCAGCCCAAAACGCCGCTATCGCCAAGTGCCACCAGCTTCCTGGGGATGGCCATCACCATGGGGGGTCTCCAGCAGCCACTGGCGTGCGCGGTCGCTGAGATCTTCCCCCAGCAAGGTCAGCAGCGCATAGGCCAGCACAAGAGCCAGCAGTTGGTCGCCGGCAAACGAACTCAGGGCTTCCAGCAGCTGGCTGCCCAGGCCCGTGGCCCCAACCAGCCCCACTACCACCGATTCGCGCAAAATCACATCAGCCCGGTAGGCGCCATAGGCCAAGTAGGGACGGGCCAGGCCGCTGAAGCGGCCGTAGAGCAGGGCCAGGCGAGGACCCACCCCTGCGGCCAGCAGGGCCTGCTCCTTATTGCCGCCACTGGTTTCGGCGGCTTCTAGTAGCAGGCGTCCGAGAATGCCCAGGTTGTGGAAGCCCAGGGCAAGGGCACCTGTGAGCACCCCGGGCTGGAGCACAAACAGAAGCAACAGCGCCGTTAGCGGTGGCGGCCATAGCCGGCCCAGGGCCCAAAGCCCCCGCACCAGCGCGCCCGCCGCAGGCCAGGGCGTCGCTAGAAGCAGTAGCAGCGGCGCCAGCCCCACAGCTAGGGCCGCGGCTACGAAGGTGAGCACCAGGGTGTTGCCTATCAGGCTCGGCCAGGGCAGGGCGGCCACGGATCCCCAGTCGGACGCGCCCAGCGGTGGCAGGCCTTGCCACTGCAACAGGGTGGCGGGCTGCACCTCCAGGCGCCATGCCACCAGCACCAGCACGGGCAGCGTGGCCATTGCCACAGCCACCATCTCCTGGCCCTGGCTGCCCACCCCCCGCTGGCTCAGGCCCAGCCGTGCCGGCATGGCCCAGCGACGCCGCAGCCAGCCCATCAGGGCCTCCAGCAGCAGCATCACCGCCAGTAGTAGCCACAGGCCGCTCCAAAGCTCGTTGAAGGCCAGCGATTGCAGGGTGAGGCGCAGCTCGGTGCCCAGCCCGCCCAGGCCAAAAACTCCCAGCAGGGTGGCGCTGCGCAAGGCGCATTCGAGCCGGTAGCCGCTGTAGCTGATCACCTGGGGCAGCAGGGGCGGCCCCAGGGCCGTGAATAGGGCGGTGGGGGCGGGGCTGCCGCCGCAGCGCAGGGCCTCCAGGCTGGCGGTGGGCAGGGCATCCAGCAGGTCGCTGACCACCCGGGCTACCAGCGCTCCAAACGGAATGGCGATTGCCACTACCGCCACCACTGGTTGAAGCCCGACCACCTGAAGCAACAGCAGCCCCCAGAGCAGCTCGTGAATCGAGCGCGGTATGGCTAGTAGGCGGCGTATCCAGCTGGCTGGAGCAGCGCTGCCGTAACAGGTGCGCCACACCACCCTTGAACTAGCGATTCCCAGCACCAAGCCCAGCACCAGGCTGCCGGCCCAGCCCAATAGGGCCATGCCGGCTGTTACGGCTAGGCCGCCCAGCACCGATCCCAGCACTATGGGATCAAGGGAAGGCCGCAGGGCTGCGGCAGCAAATTGCCCCACCAGCTCCCAGCCACCGCCATGGCTGATTCCCGGCAGCAACGCCAGCAGCGGCAGCACAATTAGGGCGGGCAGCAACACCCACAACGGCGCCGCTGGTCTCATGCCCCTGGGGTCCCGGCGTAAAGCTCCGTGAGCTGGCCTGGCTCAAGGCTGGCCATGGGTTGGTCAAAGACAAGGCGCCCGGCCCGCAGCCCCAGCACCCGATCGAAACCAGCCAGCAAATCGGGACGGTGCAGGCTCAGCAGCAAGGCCCGAGGCGGGTTGGCGAGCTCCAGCAGGAGGGTTAACAGCTCGCCGGCCAGGCGGGGATCAAGGCTGGCTAAAGGTTCATCGGCTAGAAGCAGTTCGGGTTCCTGTCGCAGTAGTCGAGCTAGGGCCACCCGCTGGCGCTGGCCGCCGGAGAGGGCGGAGACGGGCTGGCTGAGCAGGGCTGGATCGAGATCAAGCCGCTGCAACATCGTTGTGCAGGCCTTGGTCTCTAGGGGCATCAGCAGGTTGAGCAGGGCCCGCGGCCAGCCCCAGACCGCTAGCCGGGCGGCGTTGAGGTTTTGCTGCACGGTGAGCTCCTCGATCAGGCGCAGGTCTTGCCAGAGGGTGCCGATCCGGGCTTGCTGTCGTCGCCGGGCCCGTCCGCTGCGGGCCCGTGCCTCCCCTTGCCAAAACACCCTGCCCTGCTGCGGGGTCAGCAAGCCATTGGCCACGGCAAGCAGGGTGCTTTTGCCAGCTCCGCTGGGACCCAGCAGGGCGATCCGTTCACCGGCATCAACCTGCAGCGACACCCGATCAAGGCGAGGCTGGCTGCGGCCCTTGACGGTGATGTCTTGGAGGATCAGTAGGGACGTCACATGCGGGCCTGGTTCATCCGGTCATTTGGCTTTTAGCCATGACCGCTCAGAATTTCTTGCAGTTTTGCCTGCAGGCTGTCGCGAACCTCCGGATCTCCCACCAATCGCAGGATTCCGTCCCGGGGCCACCAGTTGAGCTTCAGATTGCTGACGCCATCTTCAAAAACGGCGAGCTCAAAAGCCCCCTTGTGTTGCCATTGACACGGCACCCCTAATTGGGCAACCAACTCCTTGAGCTCATCCAGGGATCCCTTGAACTCCATGGCGAACCGGACGTCATCGCGACCCAGGCTAAGCCCCTGCAAACCGAAGGCTTTCTTATTTCAGTAGCAATGGGCACGTTTGCCGAGGGCTTGATCGACTTTTATGTTGTGTATAAGGCAGGATTTGCTGAAATCAATTCAGTCAACCTGTTCAATCATTTTGATCCTTCATAGTGTCAATATCCTCTCGTTCAGATGAATTCGTCGGTCTATTTAGTCTGTTTGATCAAGACGGCGACGGGAAAATATCTGCGCATGAGGTGGAGCATGTTCTCGCCAGCATGGCTGGAGTGGTTGCTATTGAAGATCGCCAAGCTCTGCGTGATCTGGTTGGCTGCGATGGGGAGGTGGAGCTGGCGGCTTTCAGTGGCTGGGCCCAAGGCCGGCCAGGTTTGGCTGTTGCCTCCTGCCTGCGCGAGATCTTTGAATTAGTAGATAGTGATGGCAGCGGCAGCCTCAGTTTCCAGGAGCTGGAGGTGTTGCTTGCGGCCCTGGCGCCCTCCTGCGCCGATCTACCAGAGGCAGATCGGTTGCTGGCAGCCCTCGATCGAGATGGGGATAATTGCATCAGCGTTGAAGAATTTCTGCAGCTACTCGAAGCCGATGCGGTGATCGAGCTTTCGCTGGCAGATCTGAAGCGACTGAAAAAGACCCTGGCCCAGTATGTAAGCGCCTCCAGCCGCTCCAGGGTTGCCTTGGTGGAGGTCGATTGTGACCTTGGTGCTGGCACGCCGGGAGCTGGTTCTGGCATTGATTTGCTCAAGCAGGCCGCTGCCCGTCAGCAGGGGCTGCGCCAAATCAGCGATCGGTTGATTGAGGAAATCAAAGGTCAGACAAGGCCTGGAGCACGAGCCGCGGAGCTGGGCTCCGCCACCTCCACCCCCCACGCACGCCATATCGAGACGATTGCCGGAGTGATGCGGGAGGCGGCCGCCTTGGTGGCCTCCACCCTGGAGCGCGGATTGTTCCCAATCGTGATCGCTGGCGATCATTCCACGGCTGCCGCCACCATCGCCGGCATTCGCCAGGCCCATCCCGATCGGCGCCTGGGCGTGGTGTGGATCGATGCCCATGCCGATATCCATTCTCCCTACACCACGCCCTCCGGCAACATGCACGGCATGCCTTTGGCCATTGCCTCGGCTCACGACAACACCATTGAGGCCATCAACGAGCCCGATTCAACGACCAGGTTGCTTTGGCAAGAGCTCCAATATCTCAATGGCACAGGATCGCCGTCGATCCTGCTTGAAGATCTAATTTATGTGGCAGTACGTGATACGGAGCCTGCTGAAAATTTCACGCTTGAGCATTTCTCCATCCCGGTCATTACGACAGACGATGTTCGGCGATTGGGGCCAGAGCAGGCAGCTCAGCGCTGTCTAGATCATCTCAGCCAAGTCGAATTGATCTATGTGAGCTTCGATGTGGATTGCATGGACTCCACTATCTGCAAGGGCACCGGCACGCCCGTGCCTGGTGGCCTTTGGGCTGATGAGGCTCGCCAGCTCACCCGGTCCCTACTGGCAGACCCTAGGGTTTGCTGCTGGGAAATCTGTGAAATTAACCCCCATCTAGATAGTCTTAATACCTTGGCAGAAGTGTCACTTAGCGTTTATCAGGATGTGTTAGAGGTGCTCGACGCCCGCCTCTAGGCCGATGGACAGGTCTGTGAAATCGGCCTTTGAGCTGCTTAGAGATTTGCTCGAGCCTGCTGTTGACCTGCCCTCCAGGCTTCAACAGCTGCTGCCCACCATGGGCACCCTGCATCAGCTGCATGGCCCTGTCGCGCGACTCAACCCCGGCCTGGTTTCGCTATTGGCAGGTTTACGTGGATTGGCCCAGGTGATCTTCATCAACAATCCCCTCAGTGGGCTGGTGTTGCTGTTCGCCTTCCTGGTGCAGTCGCCTTGGTGTGCTCTGTTGGCCCTGCTGGGTACCGCAGCTTCCCACTGCACAGCTCGGCTCCTCTGCTTGCCGGAGGGGTTGCGGAGCGAGGGCATCTACGGCTTCAACGGCGCCTTGGTGGGCTGCGCCGTCGCCAATTTCGCCCAGTTCGATCGCCCCCTCTCCAGCCTGATTTGGGCTGCTTTGGTGCTGCTTGGTGGTGCGCTGACCACCTTGCTGCTTGAGGGGCTGGGCAGGGGAATCAACCGTTCCCTGGGGCTACCACCACTCACCCTGCCGTTCATTCTTGTTACATGGGGCTTGCTGGGATTGGCTTCCCTTGCTCCGGGGGCGGCATTGGCGCTGGCCGAACCGGTCCCGATGCCCGAGCTTGCCAGCACCTCGCAGGCCCTCACCCATGGGCTGCTCCGATCCGCGGGTCAGGTTTTTCTCTGCGCCAACCCCTGGAGTGGCCTGCTGGTGTTACTTGCCACAGCCCTCGCCAGCCCCCTGGCGGCGGGACTGGGTTTGCTTGGTGCCCTGGTTGGCATGGCAACCGGCCTTCTGCTCGATGCCCCTTTGGATGCGATCGCCCAAGGCCTCTGGGGATACAACGGCTTACTGGTGGCGATCGCCTTGGGGGGGATTTTTTACGCCCCCAGCTGGGCCAGCTTGGCGGTGGGTCTGGGAGGTGCGGCTTTGGCGAGCCTGTTCCAGTGCGGTTGGAGCCTGACTCCAGCTCAGGGCTGGCCTTCGCTCACCTTGGCTTTTGTGCTTGCCACCTGGGTGATTCAGCTGCTGGTGCGTCGTGCCTTGCCGGCCCTGATTCCGGTTTCGCTGCACGCCACCTTGACCCCGGAGGAGCATCGCCAGCGCTTTGTGTTGGCCCGCACCCTGCTTGCCGATTTTCGTCAAAACCTGCACCTGGCAATCAGCGGCCAGCGCCGCGCTTTTTTGGCTGGACGGGTTCCGGCGCCGATGCGGCAGCAAATGTCGGCCCTGTTTCAGCGACTCGATCAAGACGGCAATAGCGATATCAGTGCGGCGGAGCTGCTCGATGGTCTGGGGATTGATCCCCAGCAAGACGGAGAGGGTGGAGTGCTGGCAGTCCAGCTGGCTGGGGTCTTGCAGGTCATGGACCTGGATGGGGATGGCCGGGTGGATGCCGAGGAGTTTGGTGAGCTGATGCTTCGCCTGCAGCGTTTGCACCTTGGCGAGGCTCGGCTGCTCAACTATTTGCTGCCAGTCGATGCCAATGGCGATGACCGGCTTGATCCGGCCGAGCTCAGGCGTCTGCTGGCCAGTGTGGGCGTACGTCCCCTTAATGCTGAGGAGGAGTCCTTCCTCTTCAGCCGCTCTCCCGATGGCCTCAGCTGGCTCCAGTTTGTAGACCAGCTGCTTCTTACATGAACCGGCCATCCCAACCTGAGCGCTCCTTCAGACCAGGGTGAGGCGGTAAACGATCAGCGCCAGGATCAGAGCCACTAAGGAAACCTCAATCAGATCAGGGCCGCGGGGATTCATGGACGTTTCAGGTGCGCCGCCGGTGCAGGCTGGCCGCTGATGGCAGGGCCAGGGCAAGGGCGAGGGCGGGAATCTCAATCAGCAGTTGGCCGTTGCCGAAGGTGATGAAGGCCAGATCAAGAAAGGCGATGCTGCGCAGAAACAGGGACCAAGCCTCATCGCCTTCATTATTGGCGCGGCTCCAAAGCACAAAGCCTGCCAGCAGCAAGACCAAATCAATCAACCAGACCACGGATCTGAGGCGCTGGAGAGGCTTGATTCTGAATGCTGCTGGACCCAAACGCCGGCCTGTGTCAGCGGATCTTGCCGATTTGCCGCCCCACCTGCTCGATCTGCTTGTATTCGTCCGGCTTCACCGTGGTGAATTGCTGGGCACCAAACAGGCTCAAGATCTGCTTTTGCTCTGGGTCAGTGGCTCGCCAGCTGATGATCGACTGGCGCAGCTTGGCGCTGAAGCCCTTGCCGAAGCGCTGGTCGAGGTTGGGCTGGCCCAGCCATAGGTAGTCGGGGTAGCTGGGGGTGCGCCAGATCTGCACCACCTTGCTGCGGTTGGCCTTCCCGCTGCGCAGGTTGCTCTTCCACACCTGCTCATTGACGGCGCCGGCGTCGTAGGTGCCGCTCTGCACCAGGGCGATGGTGGCGTCGTGGCTGCCACTGAAGCCGGGGGCTCCGCCAGCGAAATCAGCCAACTTGACGCCTGCCTGAGCGAGGAAGTACTGGGGCATCAGCCGGCCGGAGGTGGAGCTTTCCGAGCCAAAGGTGAAGCGCTTGCCCTTGAGTGCCACCAGCCCTTTCTGGTTCTGGATCGGCTTAAGGCCGCTGCGGGCATTGGCGATAAACACGGTGTAAAACTGCGCGTCGATGTCTCGCTGGGCAAGCATCTGGGCACCGGGTTTCTGCAGGCTGGCCTGCACGCCGGTGAGACCGCCAAACCACACCAGATCAAGACTGCCGGTGCGGAAGGCGCTAACAGCAGCTGCGTAATCGGTGACGGGCACGTAGCTGACCTTCACACCTAGTTGCTGGCTGAGCTCATCGGCCACCAGGCCGTAAAGGCGGTTCAGCTTTTCAGGGTTCTGGTCGGGGATGGCACCGATGCGCAGCACCTGCTGGGCTGCGGCCGCCGGCAGCAGGGAGGCGGGCACGGGGGGGAGGACCGCCGGTAGCAGGGCTAGGCAAAGCCCCGTCAATGCGGCGGTCAAACGTTCTCGGGTGGACATTTATTTGGAAAAGGTGGGAGTCAGAGGGCAGCCAGGAAGCGCTGCAGGCGCGCCAGGCCATCCTCAATCGTGGCAGGCCCGGCTGCGCAGGAAAGTCGAATGCAGCGGTCGTCGCCGAAGGCCACCCCTGGCACCACCGCTAGGCCCACTTCATCGAGCAGCCGGTTGCACAGGGTCATGGAATCGAGGCCAAAGCCGCTTACATCGGGGAAGGCATAGAACGCCCCCTCCGGCGGCAGCAGTTTCAATCCTTCGATTGCCATCAGCCCCGCACTCAGCAGGCTGCGGCGCTCGTTGAACTGGGCCGCCATGGCGTGCACGCAGTCGCGGGGCGCTTCGATCGCAGCCAGGGCGCCGAACTGGGCAAAGCTGCAAACGTTGCTGGTGCTCTGGCTTTGCAGGGCACTGGCGGCGGCTACCACTGGCTGGGGCCCAGCCAGCCAGCCGATGCGCCAGCCGGTCATGGCCCAGCCCTTGGCGAAGCCATTCACCGTGAAGACGCGATCGGCCAGGTCTGGCGCCACGGCGCCAAAGCTGTGGTGGGCGTGGCCTGGGGCCAGCAGGAATTCGTAAATCTCATCGCACACCACGGCCACCTGGGGATGGCGGCGCAGCACGGCGGCAATCGTCTCCAGCTCCGGCCGGCTCAGCACCATGCCGGTGGGATTGCCGGGGCTGTTGAGCACAAGCAACTTGCTGGCTGGAGTGATGGCTGCCTCCAGTTGGGCCGGATCGAGGCGGAAGCCTTGGGCCGCTGAGCTGGGCAGCATGGTCACCGTGGCGCCGGCGAGCTTGGCGATTTCTGGATAGCTGAGCCAGTAGGGCGCCGGCAGCAGCAGCTCGTCGCCGGGCTCGAGCAGCACCTGGAACAGGTTGTAGAGCGCCTGCTTGCCGCCGTTGGTGACCAGCACCTGCTGGGCGGTGGTGGGTATGCCGTTTTCAGTGCTGAGCTTGGCGGCGATCGCATCGCGCAGGGCAGGCTCGCCGGCGGCTGGGCCGTAGCGGGTATGGCCTGCCTCCAGAGCAGCCGTGGCGGCCTGGCGGATGAAGGCCGGGGTATCGAAATCAGGTTCGCCGGCGCTGAGGCTGCAGATGTCTTGGCCATCGGCCTTGAGGGCCTTGGCTCGGGCAGCAATGGCCAGGGTGAGGGAGGGCTGGAGGGCCCGGGCCCGGGCAGAGAGGGCCGGAGTGGTGGTGGGCGCGGCGGTCATCCCTGTGTCCGGCATCAGGACGCGCGGCATCAGCACTGGCTGGCATCCTGCCTTACGGATTTGCCGCGTACGGTTCAAAGGGGCACGAAATGGCCAGCTAGTTACACGTTGATGGTTTTGCCGTGACGACACCTACCCCTGCCCCAGCCGAGTCCCTGGGGCAGTTGCTGCTCGATTGCGCAGCCTGTCGCCGCTGTGGTCTGGCCGCGGAGAGGCAGCAGGTGGTGGTGAGTCGGGGCAATCCCGCCGCCCGGCTGATGCTGATCGGCGAGGGACCCGGCGCTCAGGAAGACAGCGCTGGCTTGCCTTTTGTAGGTCGCTCCGGCCAGCTGCTCAATCAGCTGCTGGCTGCCGCTGGCATCGACAGCAACCGAGATGCCTACGTTTGCAATGTGGTCAAGTGCCGCCCCCCTGGCAACCGCAAGCCCAAGCCCATGGAGCTGGCCGCCTGCCGCCCCTGGCTTGATCATCAGATCGCTTTAGTGAATCCGGCCGTGATCCTGCTGGTGGGGGCCACGGCGCTGGAGGGGGTGCTGGGAATTAAGGGCGGCATCACCAGCCTGCGGGGCCAGTGGCACGCCAGCGAGATTGAAATTTTGCGGGGCCGGCGCCTGATGCCGGTCCTGCATCCCTCCTATCTGCTGCGCTTTAACTCGCAGGCCGAGGGCTCGCCCCGCGCGCTCACGGCAGCCGACTTCCAGGAGGTACGCCGATCCTTGCTGGCCAATCCCGCCCGCCTTGCTGAACTGCTCAATCCGTTTGACACCCTCGTCGCTTAAGCGGCTTTTGTGACAGGCTTTGCCCTTCCCGGCCCCCCGCTTCACCCAGCCATGACCGGCACCCCGGCTCCCTACGACAGCGTGGCTCCCTACGTCACTCCGGCTCGCTACGACACCGTGATTCACCGGCGCCAGACCCGCAGCGTGCGGGTGGGAGATATCTGGATCGGCAGCGATCACCCGGTGGCGGTGCAGTCGATGATCAACGAGGACACCCTCGATATTGAGGGTGCCTCCGCCGGCATCCGGAGGCTGCACGAAGTCGGTTGCGAAATCGTGCGACTTACGGTGCCTTCCCTGGCCCACGCGAAGGCGGTAAAAGAAATTCGCCAGCGCCTTGAAGACACCTATCAGCCGGTGCCATTGGTGGCCGACGTGCACCACAACGGCATGAAGATTGCACTGGAGGTTGCCCAGCACGTCGACAAGGTTCGGATCAACCCGGGTCTGTTCGTGTTTGACAAGCCCGACCCAAATCGCACCGAATTCAGCCCCGAGGAGGTATCTGCCATCGGTGAGCGCATCGCCGAAACATTTGAACCGTTGGTTCAATTGCTCAAGCAGGAGGACAAGGCCCTGCGCATCGGTGTCAACCATGGCTCCCTGGCTGAGCGGATGTTGTTCAGCTACGGCGACACGCCCCTGGGCATGGTGGAGAGCGCCATGGAATTCATCCGCATCTGCGACCGGCTCGACTTCCACAACATCGTGGTGTCAATGAAGGCCTCGCGGGCGCCGGTGATGATGGCCGCCTACCGAATGATGGCCGACCGCATGGATGCGGAGGGCTTCCCCTACCCCCTGCATTTGGGAGTCACCGAGGCAGGCGATGGCGACTACGGGCGAATTAAAAGTACCGCCGGCATTGCGCCCTTGCTGGCTGAGGGTCTAGGCGACACGATCCGGGTGTCACTCACTGAGGCCCCCGAGAAGGAAATTCCTGTTTGCTACTCGATCCTGCAAGCCTTGGGGCTGCGCAAGACGATGGTGGAATACGTGGCCTGCCCCAGTTGCGGCCGCACCCTGTTCAACCTGGAGGAGGTGCTGCACAAGGTGCGCAACGCCACGTCCCACCTCACCGGTCTGGACATCGCCGTGATGGGTTGCATCGTTAACGGGCCGGGCGAAATGGCCGATGCCGACTACGGCTATGTGGGTAAAATCCCCGGCACCATTTCCCTCTACCGGGGCCGGGAGGAGATTCGCCGGGTGCCGGAGGCCGAGGGAGTGGCAGCCCTGATCGCCCTGATTCAGGAGGATGGTCGCTGGGTTGATCCCTGAGCGCCTGCTCACTTCCGGTAACCCGCCCCGGTTAAAACCAATCAGCGGCGCTAGTTTGAAGAGACGTTTCCCGCGCCGCAACGGCTTTTCCTGATGGCCAGCCCCCGCACCAGCCTGCTCGTGCTGGTCGGTATTGGTGCTTGTGCGGCCACTGCGGTCGTGGCCAGGGAATTGGTGACCCCTCCCGGTGGCTCTACCCGCATCAGCGACAGCCCCAAGGAAGTAATCGACCAGACCTGGCAGATCGTCTTCCGCGACTATCTGGATATCAACGGCAAGTACAAGCCAGAGCAATGGCGCAGCCTGCGGCGTGACGTGCTCGCCAAGAGTTACGGCAGCTCTAAGGAGGCCTATGAAGCGATCCGGGGCATGCTCGGCAGCCTCGATGACCCCTACACCCGTTTTCTCGATCCAAGGGAATTCAAGGAGATGCAGATCGACACCTCCGGAGAACTCTCCGGGGTGGGAATCCAGCTGAGCCTGGATAAGGAAACAAAAAATCTGGTGGTGGTTTCACCAATTGAAGGTTCGCCCGCATCGAGGGCTGGCGTTCAGCCCAAGGATGTGATTGTGGCGATCGACGGGAAGTCGACCAAGGGCATGAGCACCGAGGATGCCGTCAAGCTGATCCGTGGTCAGGCCGGCACCACGGTGACCCTCACCCTCAAGCGCAAGGCTCAGACCCTGGAGTTGCCCCTTACTCGGGAGCGCATCGAGCTCCATGCCGTCGACCACCAGATCAACACCAGTGCTGATGGCGTCAAGGTGGGTTATATCCGCCTCAAGCAATTCAATGCCACCGCCACCAAGGACATGCGCCTGGCGGTGAAGGACCTCGAAGAAAAGGGGGCCCAAGGTTATGTGCTGGATCTGCGCAGCAACCCAGGCGGCCTGCTGATGGCAAGCGTGGAGATTGCCCGCCATTGGCTAAACGAAGGCACGATCGTTTCCACCAAAACCCGTGATGGCATCCAGGATGTCAAGCGCGCAAACGGCCGCGCCCTCACCACCAAGCCCATGGTGGTGCTGGTTAATGAGGGTTCAGCTAGCGCCAGTGAAATTCTCTCCGGCGCCCTTCAGGACAACAACCGGGCTGTGCTGGTGGGCCAGAAAACCTTCGGTAAGGGCTTGGTGCAGTCGGTGCGGGGGCTATCTGATGGCTCAGGGATGACCGTGACCATCGCCAAATACCTCACCCCCAGTGGCCGCGACATCCACAAGCACGGCATCGACCCTGATGTGACGGCAAAAATGACTGAGCTCGAGTCCCAGCGCCTCAAGCTCGAGGATCTCGGCACCAAGAAGGACAGCCAATACCGGGTGGCGGAATCCACGCTGGTGAAACGGCTTCGCAATGCAAACAGCGTGGAGAAGGCCTATAACCCACGCAGCGCCAATGTGCCGGCGGCCGTGGCCCCCCAGGACTCCAGCGCGCCATAGGCGCTGTAGCTCCTGCGAATTTCCAGGTGAATACCCGGTTCGGGCTGCCAGCACAGGGCTACCTCTTCTGGCACCCCAGACTGCCGGCGATCCGCCGTTTGGAGTGTTACGCCTAAAGCTGCCAGCAGGCTCCAGATCAAGCCAGCGCTAGCGGGGGCCGGGCTAGCTAGGGCCTGGAGCGGCGCGGGAGGTAATGGTTCCTCCATCCCTGGCCTCGCCTCGCTTACAACCACCAGCGATTCGAGCCGTTCGCTGCCATGGCGAATCACGGCGCGGCGGCGCCGCTCTCCCCACACCAAGCAGAGCTCGCTCACCCAGGGCCAGGCACCGATGCGATCGGGGCCCAGGCTCCAGTGCCCCTCTGGGCTGATTTGCATTTCCGCCGGAGGCTCATCAAAATCCATTGAGCGCACCTGGCCACTGCTGACGTTGGTCAACGCAGCCATCACTTTGCCGCCTTGGTCTTGCACTGAGAGCTGGCTTTTGAAGCGCTCCTGCTCCAGGCCACGGCCATCACAGCGAATGAAGCAGCCATGCCAATCGCCAGAGTTGTGGGCGAGCAAGGTTTCTCGCCGCATCTGGGCAGTAAGCGGCGAGAATGGCGTATTCATATAGAAATTTGGTGGCTGTGCCGCTTGATTCGCCCCCACCTCAAATGAACCACCCTGCGTCAATTTGGGAGATGAAACCCTGGTGGTGCCAGCCTTGGAGCATCTTGCTCACCGGTGCAATTGTGGTGGCAGGGAGCTGGGTGCTGCTTCAGCGTTGGTGGATCACCGCGCCTGTAGCCCTAGGAGTGCTTGCTTGGTGGCTGCTTTTTCTTGTTGTGGTGCCAGCTGGCTATCAGGCTGAACTGCGGGCTGGACAAGGATCAGACAAACTTTGAGCTGGTCTTGATTTCAAGCGCCTAGCTAGGCGGAATCAGGCGACCGGCTGCATCAGTCCACCGCCGGGGCCGGAATCGTCATCATCGTTGTTGTTGCCGGCACCTGGTTGAAGCATGGCGTACATGCCGATCGCCAGGAGGCTCACCACTCCAGAAACGAGGCTGAACCCGCCCCCTAAGCCCGAACCTGCTCCGATCACTTCGCCCATGGATCGCCGTTACACAACTTCTCATGAATGTAACGGATTTTTGCGGAATCTGGTTGGTTAAGGGGCCCTTGGGCCCAGGAGCGGCTCGCTGGCGGCGCCTACACCGCCAACACCTCTTCGTTGCGGGCCTTGAGCTGCTCGCGCCGCTGGGCTTCGGTGAGGCCATCGCTGCCTGGGATTTGCTCCGCCATTTGGTTGAGCCAGCCCATCAGCTCCTCGAGCTGCTTCTCAGCAGGCAGCACCCCCAGGCCCCGGGCCAGCACCTTGGCGGTGGCGCCCGATCCGGGCTGAAACACCAGGCGGCCATGGAGGTGCTGGGGCAGGCCCTGGCGCAGTAGGCGGAAGGCGGGCTCCTCCATGGGGGTTTCCAGGGCGATGTTGGGTTTTTCCGGCTTGATGCGGGAGAAGCCGCAGCGCTTGGCCACCAGCTTCAGCTCCATCAGCTGCAACAGCGAGATAACCGGCGCCGGAATGGCGCCGTAGCGATCCACCCAGCCGGTGGCCAGCTCCAGCAACTCCTCCTTGCCGCCGCACTCGGCGGCGGCCCGGTAGGCGGCGATCTTCTCGTCGTTTTCCGTGATCCAATCGCCTGGGATGAAGGCGGTCACAGGCAGGTCGATCTGGGTGTCTTCCACCACTGGGATGTCCTGGCCTTGGATTTCAGCCAGCGACTCCTGCAGCATCTCCATATAAAGGTCGAAGCCGATGGTTTCCATCTGGCCGCTCTGCTCCACCCCCAGCAGGTTGCCGACGCCACGGATCTCCATATCGCGCATGGCCAGCTGGTAGCCCGATCCCAGCTGGGCGAATTCCTGAATCGCCCGCAGCCGTTGCCGTGCAGCTTCGCTCAGGGATGCATTGCCGGGATAAAACAGCCAGGCATGGGCCTGGATACCGCTGCGCCCCACCCGGCCCCGCAGCTGATAGAGCTGGGCCAGTCCGAACTTGTGGGCGTCCTCGATCAGGATCGTGTTCACCCGGGGGATGTCGAGGCCGCTCTCCACGATCGTGGTGCAAAGCATCAGGTCGGCTTCGCCGGCGTTGAAGGCCACCATGGCGCTCTCCAGCTCGCCTTCAGCCATCTGGCCGTGGGCGACCAGCAGCCGCAGACCCGGGATCATTAGCCGCAGGCCGGAGGCCACATCCTCAATGCCCTCCACCCTCGGCACCACGTAAAAGATCTGGCCGCCGCGGTCGAGCTCCTGGCGGATAGCGCTGCGCACCGCCTCCTCGTCGAGGGCGGCCAGGTGGGTCTTGATCGGCCGGCGCAGCGGCGGTGGTGTGGTGATCAGGCTCATCTCCCGCACGCCGGAAAGGCTCATGTAGAGGGTGCGGGGGATCGGTGTGGCCGAAAGGGTCAGCACGTCTACGTCTTTTCTCAGCGCCTTGATCTTTTCTTTCTGGTTGACGCCAAAGCGCTGCTCCTCATCCACCACCAGCAGACCCAGCTGCTTGAAGCCGGTGCTTTTGGAGAGCAGCTGGTGGGTGCCCACCACCACATCGACCGTGCCTGCGCCCAACCCTTCCAGGATTGTTTTGCGTTCGGCGGTGGTGCGGAAGCGGTTTAGCAGGCTCACCTTCATTGGGTAGGGCGCAAAGCGCTCCGAAAGGGAGCGCCAGTGCTGCTGCGCCAGCACCGTTGTGGGGGCAAGCATCGCCACCTGCTTGCCCGCCGTGACCGCCTTGAAGATGGCCCGGATCGCCACCTCCGTTTTGCCGAAGCCCACGTCGCCGCACACCAGCCGGTCCATTGGCTGGGGCTGCTCCATATCCCGCTTGACATCGGCGATTGCCTTCACCTGGTCGGGGGTGGGCTCGTAGGGGAAGGAGTCTTCGAGTTCGTGCTGCCAGGGGCCGTCGGCGGGGAAGGCGAAGCCCGGTGCCTGGTGGCGCTCGGCGTAGAGCTTGACCAGATCCACCGCCACCTTGCGCACGGCCTTTTTGGCGCGCTCCTTGGCCTTGGCCCAGGCCGTGCCGCCCATGCGGTTTAGGTCTGGAGGCGCATCGGTGCTGGCGCGGTACCGGCCGAGGCTGCCCAGCTGGTCGGCGGCCACCCGCAATAGGCCGTCGGCGTATTGCACCACCAGGTAGTCGCGGGATTCGCCGCCGATCGCCAGCTTTTCCAGCTTCAGAAACTTGCCGACGCCGTGGTTGCGATGCACCACGAAATCGCCCGGCTGCATCTTGCCCGGATCCACGGTGCGGCTGGCAGCCTTGCGGCGCCGGCGCACGTAGCCGCTGGCGGCCAGGGCGTGCTGACCAAAGAACTCCCGGTCGGTGATCAGCACCAGCCGCCAGGCCGGTAGCTGCAGCCCTTCGAGCTCGGCGGTGCCCTTGGTTTTCAGGGCCACCGGCGTGGCCTGCTCCACCAGTCGGTCGATGGCCGGAAAGTCGGCCGGATTGGGCACGAAGCGGGTGACGCAGTCGTGTTCCTCCAACAGGGCTACCGCCCGCGAGGGCTGGGCCGACAGCAGCCAGACCGTGGCTTTCTCGGCCACAAAGCCCTTCACCAGGCCGGCCAGCTTGCCGAAGGCGTTGGGGTAGGCCGGCACCGAGCGGGAGGCCAGGTCAAAGCTGTTCGGGTGCTGGTCGGTTTCGTGCAGCTCGGCCAGATCGAAACCCGCAAACACCTCCGCCTGCTCCAGGGCGTCTGCCGCGGGGCGATGCAGGAGCGGCGGCAGGATGGTTGGCGCCGCGCTGGCATCTAGTTCCAGCTCCTTCACCACGTCGGCGTAGTGGTCGCAGGCATGGTCAAACCACTGCTGGCCATGGGAGAGGCAGTGGCGCCGCTCATCGATGGCGATCAGGGTGTGGGCCGGCAAATAATCCAGTAGGGAGGCCGGCTGCTGCCAGGCCAGGCCCATCAGCCGCCGCATGCCCTCCGGGGTGCCCCCTTCGAGTAGCTGCTCGAGGGCCTCCGGGCTGAGCATTTGCGCGAGCCCATCCGGCATCGACTCGCGCAGGGCATCGGCGATCAGGGGGCCGTAGCCGGTGGGTGTGAGTCGCACCACCTCGATGGCGTCTAGGGAGCGCTGGGAGGCGGGATCGAATTCCCGCAGTTTCTCCAGTTCTTCGCCAAACAGCTCCAGCCGCACGGGCAGCTCGGCACTCACCGGAAACACATCA